>NZ_JBFTIS010000008.1:0-190930 GCF_056395005.1 Stenotrophomonas sp. 10N36
GCGGCGCTGGGCCCCGATGCCCTTGGAGGCGAAATAAAGGGGGAGGGGGCGGCCGCAGGCCGACGCCGGAGGACATTCGCCGGAAAGGGCATGGGGGCCCAGCGCCCGACCCACCGACCGACCCCCGCGCGTGGCAGCCGTGTCCCTCACGTACCCACGTGCACCCCGTCCACGATCTCGCTGCACCCCAGGTGGTCCAGCGCGATCTCCAGCGCATGCATGTAGCTCTGCGCGCAGTACCCGTGCGCCACCCCGATGCGCTGGCCGATGTCCGGCGGCAGGCACGCTTCGGGGCTGCGCGTGTCATCGTCGTGCACTTCCACATAGGCATTGCGCAGGTACGGCAGCAGCTGTTGCAGACGCAGGCTGCCCACGCACGCACCCGGGTCCAGCAGGGTCACCTCGCCACGGCTGTGGTCGGCCACGCGCAGTGCATCCAGCAGTTCCTGTTCGGACCCGCATGCGCGGATGGCCACCGTGGTGCCCGCATCGATCGCACGGTGCACCAGCGATTTCAGGACCGGTGCCGGCAACGGCTGCGCGGTGCGGATCAGCGCGCCGGCCGCCTCCGGACCACGGATGATGAAGATCGACATGGCTCAGGCCTCCGCCGTCAGGCGACGCGCGGCGATCGCCAGCGACAGCCGGCACGCATCGTCGCGGCCGCTGCTGCACACCACCCGCGCGGTCGGCGCGTGCTGCGGGTGCAGGTGCTCGTCCAGCGCGTCGTCGTCGTTGCTGGCCATCTCGATGTACGGCGCCGGCAACGCCTCCAGCGCCGTGCGCAGCGCCTGCCCATACCGCGCCCATTGCGGCGCATCCACCGCCGTGGTGGCGATCAGCACCAGCGCCGGGCGGCTGCGTTGTGCACGCTGCAGGCAGCGCACCAGCGCCGGCAGGGAATCGCAGTCGCGGCAGGCCACGCGGTGCCCGGCCACCCGGGCAGGCAGCGGCAGGGCGTCCGGTGCCGCGCCAGGCGGCGAGTGCCGGATCATCAGGATGGTCATGCAACACCTCGTTCAAGCGCCTTGCGGCGCGGTGGTGCCACGATGCGACCGGACCGCGTAAAACCGCCATGCCCGCCGTGCCTGCAGCGCATAAATTCCGCGTAGCTTCTGGGCCCGTGGCCGGGGAACTTGGCGGGCCCCGCCACGGTCATAGCCCCACACCCCGAGAGAGCCTGGCCATGGATATGCCCGCTACCGAACCCGCGTCCACCCCCTCCAACCGCATCGTGCACTGGCTGAAGAAGGAAGCACTGCCACTGGCGGTGATGCTCGGCCTGCTGTTGGCCGCGCGCGACTCGCTGGCCAACCACTACCAGGTGCCCAGCGGTTCGATGCAGCACACCCTGATGCCGGGCGACCGGGTGGTGGTGGACATGCGCGCCTATGGCCTGCGCCTGCCCTTCACCTCGGTGGAGCTGCTGCACACCGGCCAGCCGCAGCGCGGCGACGTGGCGGTGTTCGATTCCCCCGTGGACGGCATCCGCCTGATCAAGCGGATTGCCGCGGTGGGCGGCGACCGGGTCGAGCTGCATGACGGCCACCTCAGCATCAATGGCCAGCCGCTGGCCGACGCCAGCCAGGGCGAGGTCGAGGACTTCGGCCAGCACGTGGCCCAGCTCGATCTGGGCCAGGGCGGCGGGCCGGACATCACCGGCCTGACCGTGCCGGACGGCAAGGTGCTGATGCTGGGCGACCACCGCGGCAACAGCGCCGATGGCCGCTTCTTCGGGCTGGTCCAAGCCAGCGCGTTGTACGGCAAGGCCTCGCACGTCTACTACCGGCGCGGGGACGGCCTGACCTGGCAGGCGCTGTAACTGCGGTCGCGATCTGAATCGATATGTAGAACGTCTCGATGCAGACATTCCAGGTTATGGATCGACTTGTCGGCGCTGCCTATCCTGAGCGCTGACTTCTCGTCCGGGCCCGCGCAGGCGGGCTCTATCCGCATGAATGGCGACACCGCAGCGGCTCCCGACCGCAGCCCCTCAGCTCCCGCCACGGCGGGGGTGGCAGACCAGATCCAGCAGGGCACGCCCGCGTTCCGGCGCACGGCGGCTGCCCTGTTCCTGGCCGGGTTCTCCACCTTCGGCCTGCTCTACACGGTGCAGCCGCTGCTGCCCGAGTTCAGCCGGCACTTCGGCGTCTCGGCGGCCAACAGCGCGCTGACCCTGTCCCTGAGCACCGGCTTGCTGGCGGTGTCGATGCTGATCGCCGGACTGATCTCCGACCGCATCGGCCGCCGCGGCGTGATGGTGGCGGCGCTGTTGGTCTCCAGCGTGTTGTCGGTGGCCACGGCGATGGCCACCGACTGGTCCACCCTGCTGGTGCTGCGCACGCTGCTGGGCATCGCGCTGAGCGGCGTGCCGGCGGTGGGCATGACCTACCTTGCCGAAGAAATGGACAGCCGCGCGCTGGGTCTGGCGATGGGTCTGTACATCGGCGGCAACGCCATCGGCGGCATGAGCGGCCGGCTGATCGCGGGCATCGTGGCCGACCACTGGGGCTGGCGCTGGGGCATCGGCGTGGTCTCGTTGATCGCGCTGTTCAGCACCGTGCTGCTGTGGATCCAGCTGCCGCCATCGCGCCATTTCCAGCAGCGCCGCAGCGGCCTGCGCGAACTGCCCGCGCGCTGGGGCCGCCTGTTCGCCGACCCCGGCCTGCCGTGGCTGTTCGCCACCGCCTTCGTGCTGATGGGCGTGTTCGTCACCCTCTACAACTACCTCGGCTACCACCTGCTCGCACCGCCGTACCGGCTGAGCCAGACCGTGGTCGGCCTGATCTTCAGCGTGTACCTGGTCGGCACCTTCAGCTCGGCATGGATGGGGCAGCAGGCCACCCGGCATGGCCGCAGCCGCGTGCTGGCCATCTGCTACGGGCTGATCGCGCTGGGCATCGTGCTGCTGGCACTGCCGTGGCTGGGCTGCATGGCGGCCGGCATCGCGTTGGTCACCTTCGGTTTCTTCGGCGGGCACTCGGTGGCCAGCAGCTGGGTCGGCAGCCGGGCCGGCACGCTGCGCGCCGAAGCGTCGGCGCTGTACCTGTTCGCCTATTACCTGGGCTCCAGCGTGGCCGGCGTCATCGGCGGCGTGTTCTACACCCACTGGGACTGGCTGGGCGTGTGCGGTTTCGTCGGCGTGCTGACAGTGGCCGGCGGCGTGATCGCCTGGCGGCTGGGGCAACGTGTGCAACCGGCGGGCGCCGCGCTGGCGGTGAGCCGCTGACGGCCGCGTCGTACAGACCGCCTAGCCGGCATCCACGACGCGGCGCTCCTCCAGCAGCACAACGTCTTCGGCCAGGACGTGGAACGCCACATTCTCCGCCATGAATTGAATGCTGAAGTGGCGCAGCGACGGCGGCGTATGGGACGAGATCGACTGCCATGCCGCCAGGCTGCCGGCGACCCAATCGGACTGGGTGAATTCGGTCAGCTCCCCAAGCGTGTAGCGCCCTGATCCTGCGTCGAACGCGAACAGCGTGCTGCCCGGAAACGGCTCTTTGATCAGCGACCGAACGCGGCTGAAGCGTATCTCGCGTGTCAGCATCGTGATCGCCTCATCCCGCTCATCGTCCGGCGCTTCTCTTTCGTAACCTACCTCGAGAACGACATCCATGCCTTCGGAGCGGAAGGATACCGTCGATTCGCCATACCCGGGCAGCCACTCGTAGGGGTTGAAGATGGAACGTGGTGCGCCGATCAACATGGCTGTTCTTGTATGGGATGTGTCTCTTCCACTGCTGGCCTCGCCGGTGCTCAACCGTGGGCCTGGCCCTGCAGCAGCTGGGTGAAATGTGCGATCAGCGGCGAGGCGGTGCCGCGTCGGCAGGCCACGTGCACTTCCGAACTGGCGGCGCGGTCGCTGAGCGCCACGAAGCGCGCGCCGTCCACCTGGATATGGCTGCACGAGGCGGGCAGCACGGTCACTCCAAGACCGGAGGCGGCCAGGCTGATCAACGTCGAGGCCTCGCCGGCCTCCTGGATGATGCGGGGGGTGAAGCCCGCGCTGCGGCACAGCGCGATGAAGTGATCGTGGATCCCGGCGCCGACCTCGCGCAGGAATCCTACGAACGGTTCGTGCGCGAACAATCGCAGCGCCACCGACGCGTCAGCCGGCAGCGCCCGCACCAGCGGATGCTGGTCGTGCACCACCAGCGCCAGCGGATCGCTGAACAGCTTGCGCGACATCAACGGTGCCGGCAGCGCACGTTTGCGGATCAGCCCGACGTCGAGCTCGCCGGCCATCAACGCATCGATCTGCTGCAAGGTGTTCATCTCGCGCAGCTTCAACTGCACCTGCGGAAACTGCTGGCGGTAGGCGAAGATCGCGCGCGGAATCTGCGTGGACAGCGGCGTGGCGCGGGTCAGCCCGATGCGCAGCTCGCCGGTTTCGCCGCGCTGCGCGCGCTGGGTGAGGTCGACGGCCTTGTCCATGCGTTCGAGCACCGCCGTGGCCTGTTCCTGCAGCACGCGCCCGGCTTCGGTCAGCTCCACGCGGCGGTTCGCGCGCAGGAACAAGCGTGCGCCGAGTAGTGTTTCCAGCTGACGGATCTGCTGGCTGAGCGGCGGCTGCGACATGCCCAGGCGTTCGGCCGCGCGGCCGAAATGCAGGGTGTCGGCGACGGCCAGGAAATAGCGCAGGTGGCGCAGTTCGATCGACATGGCAGGGCAGGCGTCAGCGCTCGGAATGACCGCTTTCATCATAGCTGCGCGGACTGAACAGGTCCGGCTGGATCAGCTCGATGAAGGCACGCGCCTGCGGCGACAGGAAACGCCCGCGGCGCACGATCACCCCGTAGCTGCGCTCGGGGAACCAGGCACTCATCGAGCGCGTCACCAGCCGGTCGCGGTCGGCGTCGTTGAGGCACAGCGCCGGCACGATCGAGATGCCCATGCCCATCGCCACGTACTGCTTGATCACTTCCCAGCCGCCCACTTCCAGCGCCACGGTGTAGGGCAGGCGGTGGCGCTGGAACACCTGGTCGACCAGCCGGTAGGTGATCTGGCGCTTGGGGGGCAGCACCAGGGGGTGTTGGGAGATCGCCTCCAGACTGAGCTCGCCGCGCGCCAGCGCATGCCCGGGCGGGGCGATCAATACCTGCTCGAAGCGGTAGGCTGGGGCGTAGCTGAGGTCGGCCGGCACGTCGGTCATCGAACCCACCGCCAGGTCGGCCGCGTCGCTGCGCAGCAGGTCGGTGCCGTCGGCGCTGATCGCGTTGTGCAGGGTCAGGCGCACGTCCGGGTGGCGCTGGCGGAAGCGCTCCACGATGCGCGGCAGCAGGTACAGGATGGTCGAACTGTTGGCGGCGATGTTGAGCTCGCCGGCATCCAGGCCCTTCACCTTGTCGCGGAAGCTGGCTTCCAGCCCGTCCAGGTTCTCCACCAGCGGCAAGGCCATCTCGAACAGCAGCTGGCCCTCGCGGCTGGGCACCAGGCGGCGCCCGCTGCGCTCGAACAGATCCACGCCCAACTCCCGCTCCAGCGCCTGCAACTGCTGGCTGATGGCCGGTTGGCTGACAAACAGTGCCTCAGCCGCCCGTGAGACCGATCCCAGGCGCACCGTCTGGCAGAACGCCCGCAGCGGCTTGAGCCGGTCGGACTTGTAGGAAAAACGGGGGCTTGGCGCGGGCGGTGTGGGCATGGCGTCACGAGTATAAGCACAACTTATGTAAAGCATTGCTATAACTGTTTTGTCATATACGGTACGGCGGCGCACGGTGGGGCCTACCGCAATGCAGGAGCCCGCCATGTCCGCCGTCGCCGCTTTCGCCACTGCCCAACCCACCCCGGCCGATGCCCCGGCCACCCCCGGGATCGCGCTGACCACCCAGCTTGCCGGCCAGTCCGCGCTGCTGCCGGCGGGGGTACTGGCCTTGCTGGTGTCGCTGCACCGCGCCGTGGAGCCCGAGCGCCAGCGCCGGCTGGAGGCCCGGGTGGCCCGCCAGGCCTTCTTCGATGGCGGCGGGGTGCCGGACTTCCGCGCCGACACCGCGCACATCCGCAGCGAAGACTGGCGCGTGGCGCCGCTGCCGGACGCGCTGCAGGACCGCCGCGTGGAGATCACCGGGCCGACCGACCCGAAGATGGTCATCAACGCGTTGAACTCCGGCGCCAAGGTCTTCATGGCCGATTTCGAGGATTCCACCGCTCCGGCCTGGGCCAACCTGCTGGCCGGCCAGCAGGCGCTGATCGGCGCGGTGCGCGGCGACCTCACCCATACCGGTCCGTCGGTGGAGGGCAAGCCGGGCAAGCAGTACACGCTGCGCCCGTTCAACGAACAGGCGGTGCTGATCGTGCGGCCGCGTGGCTGGCACTTGGACGAAAAGCACGTGCGCATCGACGGCCAGGCCATCGCCGGCGGGCTGTTCGACGCGGCGGTGTTCGCCTTCCACAACGCCCGCACGCTGATGTGCAAGCAGCGCGGCCCGTACTTCTACCTGCCCAAGCTGCAGTCGATGGAAGAGGCGGCGCTGTGGGAAACCGCGCTGTCGCACATCGAAGGCATGCTCGGCCTGCCGCACGGCCAGATCAAGGTCACCGTGCTGATCGAGACGCTGCCGGCGGCGTTCGAGATGGATGAAATCCTGTACGCATTGCGCGACCGCATTGTCGGCCTCAACTGCGGCCGCTGGGACTATATTTTTTCCTACATCAAGACCTTCCGCCGGCACGCCGACAAGGTGCTGCCCGAGCGCGGCCAGGTGACCATGACCCAGCCGTTCCTGAAGGCCTATTCGGAACTGCTGATCCGCACCTGCCACCGCCGTGGCGCGCATGCCATGGGCGGCATGGCCGCGCAGATCCCGATCAACCACGATGCCGCTGCCAACGAACAGGCGATGGCGCGGGTGCGTGCCGACAAGCTGCGCGAAGTGACCGCCGGGCACGACGGCACCTGGGTGGCACACCCGGCGCTGATTCCGATTGCCCAGGCGATCTTCGACGCGCACATGCCCACGCCAAACCAGCACCACGTGCTGCGCAATGACGTGCAGGTGGACCGCGACGCGCTGGTCGCCGCCCCCACCGGCACCATCACCCGCGCCGGCTTCGAGGGCAACGTGGAAGTCTGCGTGCGCTACCTGGCCGCCTGGCTGGACGGCAACGGCTGCGTGCCCATCCACCACCTGATGGAAGACGCGGCCACCGCGGAAATCAGCCGCAGCCAGCTGTGGCAGTGGCTGCACACCCCGGGCCAGCACCTGGACGACGGCACCGCCATCGACCTGGCGCTGCTCGACGCCACCCTGGCGCAGCTGCCCACCCGGCTCGGCGACACCCGCGCGCTGCCCGGCAGCGCCCGCCTGCCCGAGTCCATCGCGCTGCTGGCCGAGCTCAGCCGCCGCGACACCCTGACCGACTTCCTGACCCTGCCGGCCTACGACCGCCTCGCCTGATTGCGCCGCATTGGGCCCCTGGCCAGCCGGGCAGAGCCCGGCTCTACACCGAAACACCCGTAGAGCGGGGCTCTGCCCCGCTTCCCGGCCCCGGCCAGCCCAGAACACCCCGTAGAGCGGGGCTCTGCCCCGCTTCCCTGCCCGGCCAGACCAAAACACCCGTAGAGCGGGGCTCTGCCCCGCTGCCCTTCCCACCCCAGCCCGGCGCCGCCCGGCGTCCCGCATTCCCTTCCTGGAGAAACCGACATGAGCACCCTGCAGACCGCCGAACAGATCCAGCACGCATGGAACACCGACCCGCGCTGGGCCGGGATCACCCGCAACTACACCGCCGCCGACGTGGTGCGCCTGCGCGGCACCGTGCACGTGGAGCATTCGCTGGCGCGGCTGGGTGCCGAAAAGCTGTGGACCTACCTGCAGGAAAAGGACTTCGTCAACGCACTCGGCGCGCTGACCGGCAACCAGGCCATGCAGCAGGTGAAGGCCGGCTTGAACGCCATCTACCTCTCCGGCTGGCAGGTGGCCGCCGACGCCAACCTGGCCGGCCAGATGTATCCGGACCAGTCGCTATACCCGGCCGACTCGGTGCCAGCGGTGGTCAAGCGCATCAACAACACGCTGCTGCGTGCCGACCAGCTGCACCACGCCGAAGGCAAGGACGACATCGACTTCCTGCAGCCGATCGTGGCCGATGCCGAAGCCGGCTTCGGCGGCGTGCTCAACGCCTTCGAACTGATGAAGGCGATGATTGAAGCTGGCGCGGCGGGCGTGCACTTCGAAGACCAGCTGGCCTCGGTGAAGAAGTGCGGGCACATGGGCGGCAAGGTGCTGGTGCCCACCCGCGAGGCCATCGAGAAGCTCAACGCCGCGCGCCTGGCCGCCGACGTGATGGGCGTGCCCACCCTGCTGGTGGCGCGTACCGATGCCGAAGCCGCCGACCTGCTGACCAGCGACGTCGATGGCAACGATCAGCCGTTCACCACCGGCGAGCGTACCGTGGAAGGCTTCTACAAGACCCGCAACGGCCTGGACCAGGCGATCAGCCGCGGCCTGGCCTACGCCCCCTACGCCGACCTGATCTGGTGTGAAACCGGCAAGCCGGACCTGGAGTTCGCCCGCCAGTTCGCCGAGGCCATCCATGCCAAGTTCCCGGGCAAGCTGCTGGCCTACAACTGCTCGCCCAGCTTCAACTGGAAGAAGAACCTGGACGACGCCACCATCGCGACCTTCCAGAAGGAAATTGCCAAGTACGGTTACAAGTTCCAGTTCATCACCCTGGCCGGCTTCCACGCCCTGAACTACTCCATGTTCAACCTGGCCCACGGCTACGCCCGCCGCCAGATGAGCGCCTTCGTGGAGCTGCAGGAGGCCGAATTCGCCGCCGCCGACCGCGGCTTCACGGCGGTCAAGCACCAGCGCGAGGTCGGCACCGGCTACTTCGACGCGGTCACCCAGGCGATCCAGCAGGGCCAGTCCTCGACCACCGCCTTGAGCGGCTCGACCGAGGAAGAGCAGTTCAACGCCGAACGCGCAGCCTGACGATCACCAAGGGCGGCCAGGGAAGGCCGGGGCGACGGGCGGTCGGGGGACCGCCCGTCGTGTTTGTGCGTATGGGGAGCTGTGCGGTTGCTTGGGAATACCGTCGAATGCCGGTCAAATGCTGGTCATGGGGAGCTTATGCACACAGAAGCGGGATCCAGCTTGGGATCTTCCTCATAGCGGTAGCTTTCAGGATTGAAGCTGAGTTTGATCCTTTGCGGCGGGTCTTCCTGGTGCCCGGACGCTGCACATCCACGCATGGCAGTCAGATCTGGCCACGGTTCCGTGATGACGACTGGCGCGATGACATCCTTGAATTGTCCCTCAAGCACGTTGATGGCCGTGCCATCCCCGCATTGCACGAATCCAAGGTAGTGGACTACGTCGACGTCACCGTAGTTCGAGCCGAAATGCTTCACAAGTTGGTCTGGGTGACCGTCGGCATTGAGATCTGGCATGCCAGCGCTGTAGGTCTGGCCAACTGTCAGGCTGTAGATGCAGTCACCATCCACTCCGGGTGGGCAAGCGCTGATCTTTTCATGCCCTTGCGGAGATGCCCTAATCACAACCAGGTCGTCAACCGCTGTATTCGCGCAACGCTCTTGCAACGTTTGCGTGTGTGCAGCAGCGAAGCATGTGCTGGATGACAGGAGAAAGGGGATAGATAGAAAAAGTGCTCGCGCCATGAATCAAACTCCGTGGTATCGATGCTGACTGTTGAGCGTGTCCAGCAATCCACCACGCTCATTACTACAATTGAGTGTCCGATCACCCACTTCAGCGCGAGCCTTGATCGACTGGACCAGACTCAAATAGTCCCCTGCACTCTGCTTCCACCGCGGAGCGTTCTCCATTGAGAACAACCTTCTTGTTTTCGTGGATGTCCCATACGCCAAGCTTCGCGTGAACACTGCAATCCGGGTTGCCATCGACTGCGATGTATCTTCCATCTCTTGAGATCAACGGAAATGGACCAACCTCCTCGTCATAGAAGAACGCATTCTCGCGCAGCGCTGAGATAGACAGCGTGTCTATGTATGCGCCCGGCAATGAAACCAGGTTCGTAGTAGATCCAAGGTGCGCAACCACTGCCAGATATGAAGCCGGTTGAACATCAACAAGCACCATCCCGACGTACACATTGCCCGGAATACTCACATCAGCTAGTGCACCAATCTCTGCTGGAACATCGATTGGATGAAGGACTTGGTTGCCACAATGGACCAAGGTGCTCTTAGGAACGTAAGCGCCCGCGGAGACCAGGATGGCGCTGCCGTCCGATGAAAATCTGGCTGGCGTTGCACCCGTTGCGATTGTGCAAGATGGATGCGTCGTCGCATCTACCAACAAAATACTCTTGCCATCATGGGAGATGGAAATGGCTTCATTGACGCGGCCAACGTCGGTGTTTGGCAAGGCCGCTGAACACGATGTGGCGAGAGTCGAGAGGAGGCCAATCAGTAAGGAATTCATAGTATTCACAGTAGAGTGAGCTTGGCTAATCGTGTCGCGTCAAGACGTCGCTCATGTGCGATGTCTCCGCCGTTGATCGCGCGAGTGACCGCCAGTGACGTCCTTCTCTCAAGCTAGCTGGCGCTGCTCGGCAAACGCGGTGATGCCATCGAGTGCTTCGGCGATGTCGGCGAAAAGCCCCAGTCGCTCTCGGGGTACTGGGTAGTGATGGCGCGGGCGGGCAGGGCGGACTGCACGTCGAGGCGGAACACCGCCTGCGGGTAGTCGCCGAAGATCTGCTCGCAGATGGTGCGGGTATCCAGTTCCTGGAAGATCACCGCGTTGCGGCGCAGTTCCAGCAGGGCTGTCCACGGCTCCAGGGTGAGCCGGTGTCGGGCCAGGCCGACGTCGCTGCCCAGCTGGGCAACCTCGGGCAACAGGCCATGCCACTGACGCAGGCCGCCGTCGGCTTGCCGAAGCTGCAGGGTCAGCGGCTGCTCCAGCCACGGGTCCATGTCCAGAAACGCATCGGTGGACAGGCAGTCGATCTCGAAGCGGCTGCTGCCGCAGACCGATTCCTGGCCCTCGAAGCGTTCGACCACCAGATCGGGGGCTGGCCCCTGCAACTGGATCAGGCGCGCCTGTTGGGAAGGGGCGGCAAGCGCGGCCACGGCCGCAGTGCCGGAGATATCCATATCGTCGACATCCGTAGTGCGGGGGTATTGAGCCTACGGGCAAGGCTCCAGCCCAGCCATCGGGGAATCCTTACCCGCCCATCAAAGGCTGGCAGAATCAAATACGGCAATAAAATCAAATATATACATCAAAATGAAGCGGCAAATATTCAGAAGGGTTTCAGCGATCGAGTACTCCGCCAGCGCCCACAGATGCCCTGCCGGCGCACACGGTTGTCACCCGGATGGTGGCCGCTGGCAGGCCGGGATCGCGTCATGAAGAAGGATGTGCCGGGCCGGCCGGGAAATTTCGGCGCCCGTGCTCTGAAATGGGATGAGGCGCACACTTTTTAGGGGTGCTATTCTCCTCGGCTCACCGGGGGAACGCTGGGAAGCGGGTGCACGGGATGACCGGCAAGGTTGCGGCGATTGTGTGCGAACAGGAACCAGGCATCGCCGAGACCGCGATGGCTGAGATCGTGCACGCCATCCTGAGCAACGCCGAGTTCGCGCTGTTTGCCGAATTCGGCAAACAGCAATGCCTGACCAAAGGTGACCTGCTGTTCCAGCGCGGTCAAGCCGGCGACACCATGTATGTGGTCGTGAGCGGCAGCATCGAGCTGGATTTCGGCGACGACCTGGTGGTGAAGTCGCTCGGCCCCAACGAATTCTTCGGCGAACTGGGCCTGTTGATCGGCGACCATCCGCGCAGCGCCGACGCGCGCGCGGTGACCGACAGCGTGGTCCTGGAACTGGGCAATGCCGATTTCCAGCGCCTGGTCGACCGTGACCCCGGCCTGGTGGCGTACTTCCTGCGCCGTACCATCATGCGCGTGGTCAGCAACGAACAGGTCCTGATCCGCCAGCTGCGGCGGCGCAACCACGACCTGGAAACCGCGCTGGACAACCTGTACGTCACCACCCACCAGCTTACCCACACCCGCGAACTGGTGCGCACGGACGAACTTACCGGCCTGCACAACCGGCGTGGCCTGGCCCTGTACCTGCAGGACTGCCGCAACCATGCCGACGGCGCGCCGCAGGGCCTGCTGCTGATCGACTGCGACCACTTCAAGCAGGTCAACGACGAGCACGGCCACCAGGCCGGCGACCGGGTCCTGCAAAGCGTGGCCAACATCCTGCGCTCGGTGGCCACCGAGGCCGACCTGGCCTGCCGGCTGGGGGGCGACGAGTTCTGCCTGCTGCTGCGCACGGCGACCGCCGACAACCTGCAGCACGCCGCCGAGTTCATCCTCAGCGCGGTGCACGGCCTGATGGACCGCGCCCACGGCGTGCCGCACGTCTGCCCGGTCAGCATCGGGGTGCGCCTGCTCGAGCCCCACACCGACTGGAGCGAGTGGTACGCTCGCGCCGACAACGCGCTGTACCAGGCCAAGCGCCTGGGCGGCAACCGGCTGCACTGGTCGCGTGCCGCGACCGCATCACCCTGATCGGGGGAAGATCGGCATGAACGGCGACATCGGAACGTCGACCCAGGCACCGCAGATGCGGGCACTGTTGTTCACTGATCTATGCGATTCGTTGATCCTGGTCGAACGCATCGGCGATGCGGCCGCGGCAGAGCTGTTTCAGGAGCACGACCGCTTGGTGCTGAACCTGCAGCAGCGCTGGAACGGCCAGCTGATCGATCGCTCCGACGGGCTGTTCCTGCTGTTCGAGCGGCCTGTTGACGCGTTGGGGTTTGCCTTGGACTACCAGCGCAGCCTCAGTGCACTGGGTACCCAGCGCCGCCTCGAAGTGCGCGCCCGGGCCGGCCTGAACGTGGGCGAGGTGATCCTGTGGAACAACAGCGCCGAAGCTGTGGCCCACGGTGCCAAGCCGGTGGAGGTCGAGGGACTGGCCAAGCCCATGGCGGCGCGGTTGATGCAGCTGGCACGGCCGGGCCAGATCCTGCTGTCCGCCGCGGCCGATTCGATGGTCCGGCGCAGCAGCTCCGAACTGGGTGAGCGCGCGCACGGTCTGAAGTGGCGCTCGCATGGCCGATGGCGATTCAAAGGCGTCGAGCCGGTCCAGGAAGTGTTCGAAGTCGGGGAAACCGACGTTGCCCAGTTCCGTCGGCCACGCGGCCACGGCAAGGCCCGTCCCTCCACGCCGTGGTGGCGCAAGCCGATGGCGCTTGGGGTGCAGATGGTGATCGCCTCGGTATTGCTGGTCGCCGGCTGGGCGCTGCTGCGACCGGTGCCCGCCATTGCCTTCGCCGAACGCGATTGGGTGGTGCTGGCCGATGTGCAGAACCTGTCAGGAAACATGCTGCTCGATGACGGGTTCGAACAGGCGTTTCGCATCAGCCTGGAACAGTCACGCTTCGTGAACGTGCTGAGCAACCTTAAAGTGGAGGAAGCGCTTGGCCGGATGCAACGCGAGCGACCGACGCTGGACCTGGATGCAGCCGTCGAAGTGGCCAGTCGAGAAGGCGCACGCGCCGTCGTGGTACCGCGGGTGGAAGAGGTAAGTGGTCGACTCCGTGTCACTGCGCAGCTGGTTGACCCGGTGAGCCGCAAGGTCGTGTGGTCCACGTCGGCTGAGGACCGAGGTTTGAACTCGCTGTTCGCCTCCACCGATTCAGTGACCGCTGCGTTGCGCAAGGAGCTGGGTGAAGCGCTGCAGCAGGTCTCGCAGACCTCGCTGCCGCTGCCCCAGGTGGCCACCACCGATCTGGACGCCCTCCATGCCTATGCGGTTGGTTTGCAGGCATACGGCGATGGCCACTATGCCGAGGCGACCCGCTACTTCGATCAGGCCACCCGCTTTGATCCCTCCTTTGCGTTCGCCTACCTTGGGTTGATGCGGATCGATGTGTTGAAAGGCGATCTGGACCAGGCCCGGGCAATGCTCGACAAGGCAACCGCCATTCGCACGCGCCTTCCGGGTCGCGACCGTCTCTATCTGGATGCCTGGGCAGTAGAGCTGCGCGGCGGGCGCGTGGAGGACGTTGCGGCAAAGTGGAAGTTGCTGGCGGACCTTTACCCTGACTACCACGGCGCCTTTGCCAACTACGCGTGGGCCATGCAGACATTGGGCCACTATGTCGAATCCGAAGCGGCGGCACGGCGGGCGGCGGTGTCCTCCAATGCCCTCCAGTCCATTGCCTGGCAGGACGTCGGGCGCGCGCAGCTGGCACAGAACCGCTTTGGCGATGCGCTGGAGAGTTATCGTGTGTCCGCCAAGCTCGGTCGCTGGACCAGCAACCGCCATGTGATCGCCGCCACGGCTGCATCCGGCGATATCCCCGCTGCGATGCGCATGATCGAAGGCGAGCCGGAGGATGAACTGAGCAGCGGGTTGGAGGGCGTCGCCGTTGCCATCGATGCTGGTGATGCCGGACGTGCCTGGAAGGTCAACAAGCACGCGCGGGCAAACTGCGGTGACGGCGGATTGGCGTGTGAGTTGTTTGACCTTCAGGGTCTGATGCTGGGCGTGGCGACCGATAAGCCGACCACTGCCAAAGTCTTCGAGAAGAAGGCCCGTGAGCTTTTGCGGCTGGCAACAGATACGAAGGGCAATGACCGGCAGGACTGGTTGTTCATGGCGGCCGCTACCGTGTACGGCGCGCAGCGTGCCGGTCACCCTGAGGTGGCTGTGCGTCTTCTGGAGCCGCTGCGCACGGCGTCGAAGGCACTCAACGATGCGCGATGCGCTGAACTGATTACGATCGTCGAAGCCAATGGCGAGCGGTTGGCCGGGCAACAGGAACAAGCCGTGAAACGGCTGCAGCCGCTATTGGATGGTACCGAGCTCTACCAGGCACGCGTGGTGCTTTGGCAGGCGTTGGCAGGCCAGGCCGGCACCCAGCAACAGGATGCGCGCAAATGGCTGCTGGCGCAGGCCGGCCGGGCGTATGCGGAGAGCGCGGGATCTTACGTGCTGCAGGTGTTCAACACCCAYGATCTCCGCATGGCGCGCTTGCAGGAAACGCCAGGCCAGCGTGTTGTTACGGGGCAGGCGGATGCCTCAGCTGCGCGTCGATCTCTCCGCTGACAAAGCAATGCGGCACACGGAAAATGGCCTTCGAGCTCAGCCGCTCGACCAGCCGCGCGCGCGACAGCTGGAACTCTTCCTTGCTGGCCAGCGGGCCCTGTGTCGCGCAGCTTCCGCACGCCGCCGCCACGTCCGGTGCGATGCGCTCGAGCGCCTTTGCCGGCGAGGCATGGAAAACACTGCGGAAGTCATCGTCGCTGGACAAAAGGTCCAGCAACTGCAGGGCCTGCTCGGGAGAAAGAAGGGGGAGATCCGGGGTCATGGAAAAGCACTCATAGGCGGCGGGTTGGGGACGGCGTCCAGGAGCGGCGCCTTTGCAGGTAGCGGCTGATGCAGCAACAGCTTGAGGCGCAAGAATAGCCGTTGTCGGCCGACATTCTTCCTGCAACTTCCTACTGGTAACCCGTATGCCTCCCGCCCGCTACCGCCGCTGCAGCCAATTGATGACCGAACCTCGAATGGTTGAGCAGTATTCCATGGCTGACCTGCTTGCCGGCGGGACCTCGGTGACCTCGACGATGCAGTGGGTCGCGCTGGCGCCGCACCTGCCGGTACCGGTCTCGCTGGATGAGGCGATGCTGCTTGCACTCGGCCGCCTCTCCCCCGAGCGATGGTCCGCACCGGACACGCCGGACGCAATGGTGGTGCTGGAGCGGCTGGTGGCGGCGGGCCTGACCTTTCGCGACGACAGCCCACCTACCGCTGCACTGCAGGACGAACACGCGCTTACTGCAAGTGCATGGTGGACGCCCGCCGCCGTGATGCACCGGCTGGCGCGCTGGGAAAACCAGGATAGCGTAGAGGCCTTGCGCGAGGCCGGTATGGAGACCGCTGCGGGCCTGTGCGCGCGGCTGGGCGCGCCGCCTGCGGCCATGTTCGACCCCGGTCCCGACGCGGTTGCGCTGCCGCCCCCGGTCCAGGTCCCTTTTGACGCCTGGCTCAAGCGCCGTGCGACCTGCCGCAACTTCGACCGCACCCGCGCGCTGGACCTGGCCGCGCTGTCTCAGCTGCTGTGGCGGACGCTGGCCAGCCACGGCGAGCAGCGCGAAGGCGAGCAGGCCGTCTTTCTCAAGAAAAACGTGCCGTCTGCTGGTGGACTACATCCCACTGACGCCTATCTGCTGGTCCAGGATGTGGATGGGCTGGAAGCGGGGCTCTATCACTACCATCCCGGCGCCCATGCGCTCAGCCCGACGTGCAGCCGGACAGCCTCCGGCGATGCACTGGCACGGCGTTTCGTGGCTGGCCAGGACTGGTTCGCCAACGCGCACGTGTTGCTGATTCTCGCGCCGCGCTTTGCCCGTACGTTCTGGAAGTACCGCCAACACCCCAAGGCCTACCGCGCCGTCATTCTGGATGTCGGCCACGTCTCCCAACTGCTGCTGAGCTGTGCCACCGAACAGGGGCTCGGTGCCTTTGTTACGGCCGCCATCAACGAGCAGGACATCGAGCAGGCGTTGGGGCTGGATCCGATGCAGCAGAGCCCGATGGCCATCTGCGGCATCGGGCTGCGCAGTGAACAGATGACCACCAGCGAGTTCGACCCAGGACGCCATGTATGGCAGCCGGTCGGGTGAGGCGGATTCACTCCGCCTCGAAATCCACCAGCACCGCCCCATCGCCCACCTGGTCCCCGGCCTTGACCCGGTAGCCCTGCACCACGCCGTCAGCCGGTGCCTGCAGGGTGTGTTCCATCTTCATCGCCTCCAGCACCAGCAGCGGCGCACCGCGCTTGACCTTCGTGCCCGGCGTCACCACCGTGGCAACGATGCGGCCGGGCATCGGTGCCAGCAGGCTGCCGGCATCGGCCACGGCCTGGTCGGCTTCGCTGACCGGGTCATGCAGGGTGAAGCGCTGCGCGCCCTCGGTGCCGAACAGGTACAGCTCGTTGCCGTCGCGGACCACGCGGGCACGGTGCAGGGCGTCGCCGGCCTGCACGCGCAGCATGTCGCCGTCGAGCGCGCTGTGGGCGAGCACCCGCGCGTCACCGATGGTCACTGACCAGGTGCCGTCGTGTTCCAGCGCGGTCACCGCCTGCGCGGTGCCACGGTATTCAAGGCTGAGCGCATGCGGGGCGCGCGCGCCCAGACGCCAGCCATCCTGCCGCTGCCACGGCGAATGCGGGTCGCGTGCGTCCACGCTGGCGGGCGCCTGGCTGCTGACCGCGGCAATGGCGGCCAGCGCCCACAGCGTCGGGGTGCCGCTATCGGCGCTGGGTGCCAGCGCGGCCTGCTCGCGCTCGATCAGCGCCGTATCCAGGTCCGCGTGGGCGAACGAATCGGTCATCACCAGCCGGCGCAGGAACGCCGCATTGGTGGTCACGCCGACCACTTCGCACTCGGCCAGTGCCTGCTGCATGCGGTGCAGCGCCGCGTCGCGGTCCACGTCCCACACGATCAGCTTGGCGATCATCGGGTCGTAGAACGGGGTGATCGCATCGCCTTGTTCGACACCGGCGTCCACGCGCACGTGCGCGGTGTTGGCCGGCAGGCGCAGGTGGCGCAGGGTGCCGGTGGACGGCAGGAAGCCCCGGTCGGCGTCTTCGGCATAGAGCCGCGCTTCCAGCGCATGGCCGCGGATCTGCAGCTGGTCCTGCTGCAGCGGCAGCGGTTCCCCGCTGGCCACGCGCAGCTGCCACTCCACCAGATCGGTGCCGGTGATGCACTCGGTGACCGGGTGCTCCACCTGCAGGCGGGTGTTCATTTCCATGAAGAAGAAATCGCCGTTGGGGGCGGCAATGAACTCCACCGTGCCGGCGCCCACGTAGTTCACCGCGCGCGCGGCATCCACCGCGGCCTTGCCCATCGCCGCGCGGCGCTCGGCGGTCATGCCGGGCGCGGGCGCTTCTTCCAGCACCTTCTGGTGGCGGCGCTGCACCGAGCAGTCGCGCTCGAACAGGTACACCACGTTGCCGTGGCTGTCGCCGAACACCTGGATTTCGATATGACGCGGGCGCTCGACGTACTTCTCCACCAGCACGTGCGCGTTGCCGAACGCGGCCTGCGCCTCGCGCTGGCAGCTGGCCAGCGATTCGATGAAGTCGGCGCTGTCGTCCACGCGGCGCATGCCCTTGCCACCGCCACCGGCGCTGGCCTTGATCAACACCGGGTAGGTGATCGCGTCGGCCTGGGCGCGCAGGAACGGCGGATCCTGGTCATCGCCGTGGTAACCCGGGGTCAGCGGCACGCCGGCCTGCTGCATCAGCGCCTTGGCCGCGCTCTTGTCGCCCATCGCGCGGATCGCATCGGCCGACGGACCGATGAAGACGATGCCCGCCTCGGCACAGGCCTGGGCGAAACCAGCGTTCTCGGACAGGAAGCCGTAGCCGGGGTGGATCGCCTGCGCGCCGGTGCGGCGGGCGGCGTCCAAGATGGCGTCGCCGCGCAGGTAGCTCTCGCGGGCCGGCGCCGGGCCGATCGCGATGGCCTCGTCGGCCAGGCGCACGTGGCGCGCGTTACGGTCGGCATCTGAATACACCGCCACGGTGGCGATGCCCAGGCGCTGGCAGGTAGCGATGACGCGGCAGGCGATTTCGCCGCGGTTGGCAATCAGGATCTTGGTGAACATGGGAGTCTCGTTGCGCGGGCCAATGGCGAAGAAGGGGCGGCACCCAGCGGTGCCGCACGTGCCTTACATGCGGAACACGCCGAAGTCGGTTTTCCGTGCCGGTGCGTTGAGGCTGGCCGACAACGCCAGGCCCAGCACGCGGCGGGTGTCGGCCGGATCGATCACGCCGTCGTCCCACAACCGCGCGCTGGCGTAGTAGGGATGGCCCTGCTGTTCGAACTGGTCGCGGATGGGCGCCTTGAAGCCGTCCTCTTCCTCGGCCGACCACTGCCCGCCCTTGGCCTCGATGCCGTCGCGCTTGACCGTGGCCAGCACGCTGGCAGCCTGTTCGCCGCCCATCACGCCGATGCGCGCGTTCGGCCACATCCACAGGAAGTTGGGCGAATAGGCGCGGCCGCACATGCCGTAGTTGCCGGCGCCGAACGAACCGCCGATGACCACGGTGAACTTGGGCACCTTGGCGCAGGCCACCGCCATCACCAGCTTGGCCCCGTCCTTGGCGATGCCGCCGTGTTCGTACTTGCGGCCCACCATGAACCCGGTGATGTTCTGCAGGAACACCAGCGGAATGCCGCGCTGGGTGCACAGTTCGATGAAGTGCGCGCCCTTCAGCGCGGACTCGGAGAACAGGATGCCGTTGTTGGCGATGATGCCCACCGGGTAGCCGTGCAGGTGCGCGAAGCCGGTCACCAGGGTGTTGCCGTAGCGCGGCTTGAATTCGTCGAAGCGCGAGTCGTCGACGAGGCGCATGATCACTTCGCGCACGTCGTACGGCTTGCGCGTGTCGGCGGGGATCACGCCATACACCTCGTTGGCGGGGTAGCGCGGTTCCACCGCGGCCTGCACGGCCAGGGCCGGCTCGGGCTTGCGCCAGTTGAGTTGGGCGATGATCGCGCGGACCCGGGCCAGCGCCTGCAGGTCGTTGTCGGCCATGTGGTCGGCCACGCCGGAGATGCGCGTGTGCACGTCGGCACCGCCCAGTTCTTCGGCCGTCACCACTTCGCCGGTGGCCGCCTTCACCAGCGGCGGACCGCCGAGGAAGATGGTGCCCTGCTCGCGCACGATCACGGTTTCATCGCTCATCGCCGGCACATACGCACCGCCGGCGGTGCAGCTGCCCATCACGCAGGCGATCTGCGGGATGCCCTGTGCGGACAGGTTGGCCTGGTTGTAGAAGATCCGGCCGAAATGGTCGCGGTCCGGGAACACCTCGTCCTGCAGCGGCAGGAATGCACCGCCGGAATCCACCAGGTAGATGCACGGCAGGCGGTTCTGTTCGGCCACTTCCTGCGCGCGCAGATGCTTCTTGACCGTCATCGGGTAGTAGGTGCCGCCCTTGACAGTGGCGTCGTTGGCCACGATCACGCATTCCACGCCCGACACCCGGCCGATGCCGGCCACCACGCCGGCGCTGGGGATGGGGTCGCCGTACATGCCGTGCGCGGCCAGCGGCGCGATCTCCAGGAACGCACTGCCCGCATCGAGCAGCGCATCGATGCGATCGCGCACCAGCAGCTTGCCGCGCGCGGTGTGCTTGGCACGGGCCGCCTCGCTGCCGCCCAGCGCGGTCTGCGCCAGGGTGGCGCGCAGGTCATCGACCACCGCCTGCAGGGCAGTGCGGTTGGCCTCGAAAACATCACTGCCCGGTTGCAGCTGGCTGCTCAATACGCTCATGGCCTTCCCTTACTTGGTGCGCTGGAACAGTTCGCGACCGATCAGCATGCGGCGGATTTCCGAGGTGCCCGCGCCGATTTCATACAGCTTGGCATCGCGCCACAGCCGCCCGGTCGGGTACTCGTTGATGTAGCCGTTGCCGCCCAGTACCTGGATCGCCTGGCCGGTCAGCCAGGTGGCCTTCTCGGCCGAATACAGGATCGCACCGGCGGCGTCCTGGCGGGTGGTGCGGCCCTGGTCGCAGGCGCGTGCCACCGCATACACATACGCACGGCAGGCGTTGAGGCCCACGTACATGTCGGCCAGCTTGGCCTGCATCAGCTGGAAGGTGCCGATGGCCTGGCCGAACTGCTTGCGCTCGTGCACGTAGGGCATCACCACGTCCATGGCCGCGGCCATCAGGCCCAGCGGGCCACCGGACAGCACCACGCGCTCGAAGTCCAGGCCGGACATCAGCACGTTGACGCCGCCGCCGACCGCGCCGAGCACGTTTTCTTCGGGCACTTCGCAGTCCTCGAACACCAGTTCGCAGGTGTTGGAGCCACGCATGCCCAGCTTGTCCAGCTTCTGCGCGGTGGAGAAGCCCTTCATGCCCTTCTCGACCAGGAACGCGGTGATGCCCTTGGCGCCGGCCTCCACGTCGGTCTTGGCGTAGACCACCAGCACGTCGGCGTCGGGGCCGTTGGTGATCCACATCTTGTTGCCGTTGAGCACGTAGTGGTCGCCGCGCTTGTCGGCGCGCAGCTTCATTGAAACCACGTCCGAGCCGGCGCCGGGTTCGCTCATGGCCAGCGCGCCGACCTTCTCGCCGCTGCACAGGCCGGGCAGGAAGCGCTGCTTCTGGTCTTCGTTGCCGTTCTTGCGCAGCTGGTTCACGCACAGGTTGGAGTGCGCGCCGTAGGACAGGCCGATGCCGCCGGAGGCGCGCGAAATCTCTTCCATCGCCACCACGTGGGCCAGGTAGCCCATGCCGCTGCCGCCGTATTCTTCTTCCACGGTCAGCCCGAGCAGGCCCTGCTCGCCGAGCTTGCGCCACAGCGCATGCGGGAACAGATTCTCTTCATCGGCCTGGGCGGCCAACGGCGCGATCTCGACCGAGGCAAAATGGGCCACGCTCTGGCGCAGCAGGTCGATCTCTTCACCGAGATCGAAATTCATGGTGGGAACGTGCATGGGGCGACTCCGCAACTGCTGGATGGGCGCGCCGGTTGGGGTGGACGGCACCAGCCGTCCCGCGGGCGATATGGCCCAGCGTAGCGGGGTTCGTGGAAGAAGTGAACACAAATTCAAAAATTGAACATAGAATCAACAAATGGCCTACAAACGCTCAGCACTGATGGAAGAACGCCTGGCAGGCGCCCGTGAACGGATCCTGCTGGCTACCCGTGCGCTGGTGGCGGCCGGCGGCTACCGCAATGCGCCGGTCACTGCCGTCGCGGCCGAGGCCGGGGTGTCCACCGGGCTGATCTACCGCCACTTCCCGTCCAAGGCCGAGCTGTTCGTGGAGGTGCTCACTGCCGCGGTCGAGCACGAGCTGCGCATCTTCGAGGCGATTGCCGCCGAGCCGCTGCCGGCGCCCGAGCGCCTGCGCCGGGCCATCACCGCCTTCGTGCGACGCGCGTTGGCTGGCCCCGGGCTGGCCTATGCGTTCATCGCCGAACCGGTCGACCCGGAGGTGGAGGCCGAGCGCATCCGCTGCCGCCGCCTGTTCGGCGACGTGTTCCGCCGCATCGTTGCCGAAGGCATTGAAGCGGGCACGTTCCCGCCGCAGGACACCCACGTGGCGGCGGCCTGCATCGTCGGTGCCTTCACCGAAGCGCTGGTCGGGCCGACCGCGCCCAGCCGCGACGCGCACGGCGACGAAGACCTGCTGGTGGAGTCGATCTGCGTTTTCTGCCTGCGGGCCGCCGGCGCCTGAGCCGGGGCCATGCTGCATTGCGATAGAAAGCGGCGGCTTGCAGAGCCCCGCTGACGCTGGTCATACTCGGGCGACAAGCCGTGGTCCAACGACTACCAGCCAGGGGTAAAGAGAGTGCGGAATTACGACCTCGAGTTCCTGAAACGCTTTTCCATGGTCATCGCATTATTGGTGGCCATCACGCTCGGCCTGATCGTCTTCGCCGCATACCTGCACACCAGCATTCCCGCTGAAGTCTCGCCCATGGCGGCCAAGCGCACCGAACAGCGCATCGCCCCGGCTGGCGCTGTCTACGCGGGCAGCACCGGCGCGGCAGCCCAGGCCGCCGCCAAGGCCGCGGCGTTGGCCAAGGCGGCCTCGCAGGTCGCCTACGGCGGCACCACCGACGGCAAGGTGATCTTCGACAACCTCTGCACCGCCTGCCACACCAACGGCGTGGGCAACGCCCCCACCCTGGACCACAGCCATTGGGATGCGCGCATCGCCCAGGGCAAGGACACCCTCTACAAGCACGCGCTGGAGGGTTACACCGGTCCGGACGGCGGCATCATGCCGCCCAAGGGTGGCAACCCGGCGCTCACCGAAGAGCAGATCCACGTCACCGTCGACTGGATGCTGGCCAACCTCCGGTAGAGCCGACCGTTGGTCGGCTGCCAGAACGCCCGGTAGAGCCGACCGTTGGTCGGCTGCCCGTAACGCCCCGTGGACCCCATCGTTGGTCGGCTACCCGGAGCAGCCGACCAACGGTCGGCTCTACCTACGTCTGCCGACCCTCGTCGTCCGGTAATCCGACGTCGTCCACCAATCCCGCGCACCCACCCACACCGCCCGCAGGCGGTAGCGGCGTTGCATTGCTACCATCGTCGCCGGTCGCTGGCGGGTCATCTTTCGCCCCCACACTTGTATCGCCCTTTTCCGGAGTCGCCCCACCGATGCGTCGTTCCCCGCTTGTGTTCGCCCTTGCGCTGGCCTTGTCCGGCGTAGTCCACGCCGCCCAGCCGCAGCCCGCTACCGCGCCGCAGGCGCGCCCGGCCGCAGCCACCGCCTCGGCCAGCATCACCCTGACCGCCCCTCCCACCGACTGGCGCACCCTGGACGGCCAGAAGGTGCGCATCGCCGCGCCGCTGACCCTGGCCGGTACCGACGGCCTGGCCCGCTTCGGCGAACTCAGCGTGGCCTTCGATGGCCGCCTCTGGCAGCCCAGCGAAGTGGCCGCGCCGCGCAGCGCCGGCCATGCCCAGATCACGGCCGACAACGCCCACCGCCGCCTGGTGCTCGATGACGGCAGCGACGCACGCGATCCCGGCCCGGTGGCCTACCTGCCGGCCAATGCGAACCTGCGTACCGGCATGCTGCTGCGCAACGTTGAAGGCATCGTGCGCGTTGATGCCAAGGGCACCCCGCGCCTGCAGGTGACCCGCCCGCTGGTGCTGCCCAAGCTCGACCGCCCGGCGGTGCCGGTCGTGCCCGGCAGCCTGCACGTGGCCGCCTTCAACCTGGAGAACTTCTTCAACGGCGATGGCCAGGGCGGCGGTTTCCCGACCCTGCGCGGCGCTCGCACCCTGGCCGAACACCAGGCGCAGAAGGCCAAGCTGGTGACCACCATCAACGCCCTGGGCGCCGATGTCGCCGCGCTGATGGAACTGGAAAACGACGGCTACGGCTCGCAGTCGGCGATCGCCCAACTGGTCGACGCGCTCAACGCCGACCGTGGCGCCGGCGCCGACTGGCGCTTCATCGACGCCGGCAAGGGCCCGGGCGAAAACCCGATCCGGGTCGGCATCATCTACCGCGCCTCGCGGATTACCCCGGTGGGCGCGCCGGCCACCCTCGAGCAGGGTCCGTTCGGCCCGCACAGCCGCGTGCCCCTGGCCCAGGCATTCCGCGCGGGCAAGGGCGCCCCGTTCGTGGTGGTGGCCAACCACTTCAAGTCCAAGGGCTGCTCCGAGGCCACCGGCGCCGATGCCGACCAGAAGGACGACCAGGCCTGCTGGAACGCTACCCGGGTCGCATCGGCCAAGCTGCTCGACCAGTGGCTGCGCACCGATCCCACCGGCACCGGCGGCAACGACGCCGTCCTGCTAGGCGACTTCAATGCGTACGCGATGGAAG
The DNA here is from genome assembly GCF_056395005.1 of Stenotrophomonas sp. 10N36. Taxonomy (NCBI): domain Bacteria; kingdom Pseudomonadati; phylum Pseudomonadota; class Gammaproteobacteria; order Lysobacterales; family Lysobacteraceae; genus Stenotrophomonas; species Stenotrophomonas sp. 10N36. The sequence continues at coordinate 24,336 of NZ_JBFTIS010000008.1, forward strand.
ACCCGATCCGCACCCTGCACGACGCCGGCTGGCGCGACGCATTTGCCGTGGCCAAGCTCGAGCGCCCCTACAGCTACGTCTACAACGGCATGAGCGGTCGCCTCGACCACGCCCTGCTCAGCCCGGGCATGGCCGCGCGCCTGCGCGGTGCCGCCGAATGGCACACCAACGCCGACGAAGCCGACGATGTGGGGTACCGCGACCGCAATGAAAAAGGCCCGTGGCGCAGTTCGGACCACGACCCGCTGCTGCTCGGCTTCGACCGCTGATCGATTCGGGTAACCAAGCGACCCGAGGGGTAGAGCCACGCCATGCGTGGCTGCTCCTGACCGCGTAACCCGCACCTCTCCGAAGGGCAGGATCAGGCCGGCCTGGTCCTGCCCGGGTGGAGAAGATGGCGCGGAATCGCAACCGCTCAGCCCGCCGCCGTGCCCCACGCAATCAGCCCGATCGCCACCACCGCCAGGGCCAGGCCCACGCGGTTCCACACGCTGGTGCGCTCGCCGAACGCGAGCACGCCCACCAGCGCGCCCACCACCACCACGCCGATGTTCATGCCGGCAAACACCACCGCCGGGCTGTCGGGCAGGTGCTGGTGCGCGCGCACGTAGAACAGGATGTTGCCGAAGTTCAGCAGCCCCAGCAGCGCACCGGCCCCCAGGTTGCGCCACTGCAGCGGCGAGGCACCGCTGGCATGTCGCCACAGCTGCAGCGCCAGCATCAGCACGAAGGCCAGGCCGAAGCTGGCCGTCAGCGCCGCCATCGACGGCGTGCCCGACAGCGCCACCTGCTTGAGCATGATGTCCACCAGCGCGTAGCCCACCCACACCGCCAGCAGCCACGGCCAGGCGCGCTCGCCGCTGGGTGCGGCCACGGTGGCGCGCGGGCGCACGCTGATGCCCACGATGGCCAGCAGGCCCAGCCCCAGGCCGGCCAGCTTCCAGCTGTTGGCGGTTTCGCCGAACACCAGGAACGCGGCCAGCAGCGACAGCAGCAGCGACAAGCGCTGGGCCACGTCGCTGCGCACGATGCCGGCGCGGGTCACCGCGCGCGCCATCACCAGGAAAATGGTGGGCAGCGTCACCGCCAACCCCAGCAGCGCCAGCCACGGCGCATGCGCGGTCTGCAGCGAGGCCAGCGACGGGCGCAGCAGCACCAGGCTGAGCACGCTGGCCAGCAGGTAGTTCCAGGTGACCACCTGAGCCATGTCCAGGCGCTGGCGCGGCGCCAGCTTCAGCAGCACCGACACCAGCACACTGCAGCACACACTGAAAACCAGATAGAGCATGACGAACCCGGCAAGCGCGGCCGTGCAGCCCGCGGAGGAGCGGTATTATGACGCCATGCACAATCCCCCTTTCCCCCCCACCAGCGCCGCCCTGGTGCTGGACGGCCCGGTCGGGCCGCTGGACGTTGCCGTCGACCTGCCCACCGGTGACGCGCCGGCCCAGCCGATCGTCGCGGTGATCTGCCACCCGCTGTCCACCGAGGGCGGCACCATGCACAACAAGGTGGTGACCATGGTCGCCACCACCCTGCGCGCGCTGGGCATCACCACGGTGCGCTTCAACTTCCGCAGCGTGGGCACCTCGGCGGGCAGCTTCGACCACGGTAACGGCGAGCAGGACGATCTCAAGGCCGTCGTCGCCTGGGTCCGCGCCCAGCGCCCCGGCGAGCAACTGTGGCTGGCCGGTTTCAGCTTCGGCGCCTTCGTCTCGCTCAAGACCGCCGCTGCGTTGCAGCCGGACGCGCAGATCTCGATCGCCCCGCCCGCCGGACGCTGGGACTTCGACGGCATCCAGCCGCCGGCGCAGTGGCTGGTCATCCAGGGCGAGGAAGACGAAGTTGTCGACCCGCAGGCGGTCTATGACTGGCTGGGCAGCCTGCAGGCGCCGCACGAACTGGTGCGCATGCCCGACACCAGCCACTTCTTCCACCGCAAGCTGATCGACCTGCGCGGGGCCATCACCCACGGCGTCAAGCACTGGCTGCCCGATGCAGGCACCGCAGGCGCATGAGTGACAGCGCACTGACCCCGTCGCAGCGCTACGCCGAAGGCGTGGCCCGGGGCGAATGGCAGAACGACCCGGCCCAGCATGCCGCGCTGGCCGAGCTGGACCGCATCCATGTGGCGCTGGTCGACAGCGCCCAGGACGGCTGGCTGGACCGCCTGTCAGCGTTCTGGAAAAAGCCCGAGCCGGTCAAGGGCCTGTATTTCTGGGGCGGGGTAGGGCGCGGCAAGACCTTCCTGGTGGACCTGTTCTATGACGGGCTGCCGATCGAGCAGAAGTACCGCACCCATTTCCACCGCTTCATGCGTGGCATCCACGAGCGCCTGCGCGAGCACCAGGGCCAGAGCGACCCGCTGGCGCGCATCGCCCAGGAATGGCGGGCCAAGCTGCGCGTGCTGGTGCTGGACGAGTTCTTCGTCACCGACATCGGCGATGCCATGCTCCTGGCGCGGCTGCTGGAGCGGCTGTTCGCCGAGGGCGTGACCCTGGTGACCACCTCCAATACCGCCGTGGAGAACCTGTACCTCAACGGCCTGCAGCGCGACAGCTTCCTGCCGGCCATCGGCCTGCTGCAGACCTACTGCGTGGAGCTGTACGCCGAAGGCACCGAGGATTACCGGATGCGCGCGCTGACCCGCTCGCCGGTGTACCAGGCCCCGCGCGACGCCGGCAGCGATGGCTGGCTGGGCACGCGCTGGGCCGAGTTGAGCGGTGGCCAGCCGGCCAAACCGGGCAACATCGAGATCGAGGGTCGCAAGATTCCGGTGCGGGCGCGCGGCAAGAGCATCGCCTGGTTCGATTTCAAGGCGCTGTGCGAGGGGCCGCGTGGCCCGTCGGACTACATCGAGATCGCGCACGAGTTCAACACCGTGCTGCTGGGCGACATCCCGCACTTCGACAAGCTCAACGAAGATGCCGCGCGCCGCTTCGTCAACCTGATCGATGAGCTCTACGACCGCCACGTCAACCTGGTCTGCACCGCCACCGATACCCCGGTGGCGCTGTACTCGGGCGTGCGCCTGCAGGGCGCATTCGAGCGCACCGCCTCGCGCCTGATCGAAATGCAGAGCGCCGAGTACCTGGGCACCCCGCACAAGGCGTGAGCGTGGCGCCGGGGCCTGCCCGCCGCTATGGGGTGGGCAGGGCGACGGCTTTGCTGCGCGGCTGTTCGCGCGGGGCGGGGGCGTCGTCGTCGCGGTCCACCACCAGCATTCCCAGCGGCTGGCCCTGGTAGCGCACCTCCAGCGCCTGCTGCAGCTGGTCCAGCGCCAGCACCTGGGTGCACAGCGACTGGGCATGGGCCTCCAGCGCCTGGGCGCGGGTTTCCATGGTCCGCTCCAGTTGCGCCTCGACCTTGCTGGCACGCGCCTCCATGCGCTGCGCACCGCCGGTGAACATCGACCACATCACGCCCCGGGCCAGGGAGTCGGCCATGGATTCGGCCGCCTGCTCCACGCGCTGCTCGAAGCCGTCGCCGAAATCGGCCTGCTCCCAGATCCCGCGGCCGAGGGTGCGGTCCACATACTGGTGGGCGTCGTCGCGCAGCCGGGCCACCTGGCGCGCCTTGCCCTTGCTGCCACTGAGGATCTCCACCGTGGCACCGAACGCATCGAAGGTGATGTCCACCACTTCGCCGGCCAGCCCGGCCACGGCGGGCACCAGCTGCCGGGTGCCCCATTCCAGCTGGCGCAGGCGCTGGGCGTCGGCGGCGCTCACCGGCACCGGTTGCCGGTCGATGTTGAGCTCGCCATCGTGGAAGAAGATCTCCGCCGGCACCTGGCCCGGCTGGCGCAGCCAGATCCCGCCGCTGTCCACCAGCACGTTGTAGGGCGTGCTCACCCCGCATTGGCGCGAGGACAGGGCCGGAACGGCGTCCTTGTCATCGGCGTGGGCGGGCGCGGCCACGGCCAGGCCCAGCAGTAGACATCCAGTCAGGGGCAGGCGCATGCGGCGGGCTCGGCAAAGGGGGACGCCTGCAGGCTCGCACCCCCTGCAATTGCTGGCGCGGGTCGGAAGTCACCCTGGCCGGCGGCGACGTGCCGGGTTTGTTAGGTTCGCGTGAGTGCCGCGGGTCTGTTTTCGGATTCTGTTTCTCACCCGGCGTGCCTCTTCCGGCCTTGACTGCGCACTCGGTTTCGACAGGTCCAGACCGTTCGTCGGACGCCCCTCAAGGCGGATCGTTGCGGCGCAAGGGATTGCCCATTTTCACCAGATTTGGCGTTGACGATCCCCGGTACCCCCACTATCTTGTGGCCGTCGGTCCCGCCGACCACAAGTCGACGGGTGAATCGCCTTCACGCCGATGGCCTGAAAACCTACTGACAACCGCACTACACGTACAGCGTTGAGGTATCGGTCGCACCACTCTGAGGGGAGAGGACCGGTGACGCAGGGGAACCGCCCGCAGGCCTGCCTGCGCAGTCGCGGCCCATGCGACACCCCAGGTCCACTCTGAGAGTCCGAGCGCCGGTCCAGCACCTGCCCAGCAGGCAACGTTGTGCCATCCCAAATCACGCCAAGAGGAAAACGCCGTGAGCACCGAAACCAGCGCAGCCACCGAGCAGGAAAGCGAGTTCCTTCTGACCTCGCCGCCCACGGCCAACGCCATGAGTGTCACCAAGCGCAACGGCACTACCGAACTGGTGGATCTGAACAAGATCGTGCGCGCGGTGCAGCGTTGCTGCGAGGGCCTGCACGCGGTGGACCCGATGCGCGTGGCCACCCGCACCATCTCCGGCCTGTACAACGGCGCCACCACGCAGGAGCTGGACGAGCTGTCCATCCGCACCGCCGCCCTGCTGATCGGTGAAGAGCCCGAGTACGGCCGCCTGGCCGCGCGCCTGCTGGCCAACTTCATCGCCAAGGAAGTGTCCGGCCAGGAAATCCACGCGTTCTCGCAGTCGGTGGGCCGTGGCCACGAAGTGGGCCTGATCAACGCGCGCCTGCTGGACTTCGTGCAGATCAACGCACGCAAGCTCAACGACGCCATCGATCCGTCGCTGGACCTGCATTTCGATTACTTCGGCCTGCGCACCCTGTACGACCGCTACCTGCTGCGCCATCCGCACACCCGCAAGGTGATCGAGACCCCGCAGCAGTTCTTCCTGCGCATCGCCAGCGCCCTGAGCGAAGACGTGCCGGAAACCCTGGCGCTGTACAAGCGCATGGGCAACCTGGACTACCTGCCGTCCAGCCCGACCCTGTTCAACTCCGGCACCACCCACGAGCAGCTGTCCTCGTGCTTCCTGCTGGACTCCCCGCAGGATTCGCTGGAGTCGATCTACGCCAAGTACGGCGACATCGCCCAGCTGTCCAAGTTCAGCGGCGGCATCGGCGTCAGCTACAGCCGCGTGCGTTCGCGTGGTTCGCTGATCAAGTCGACCAACGGCCATTCCAACGGCATCGTGCCGTGGCTGAAGACCATGGATTCGTCGGTGGCCGCGGTGAACCAGGGCGGCAAGCGCAAGGGCGCGGCCTGTGTGTACCTGGAAACCTGGCACGCCGATATCGAGGACTTCCTCGAACTGCGTGACAACACCGGTGACGAATCGCGCCGTGCGCACAACCTGAACCTGGCCAACTGGATCCCCGACCTGTTCATGCAGCGCGTGGAGACCGACCAGGAATGGTCGCTGTTCGATCCCAGCGTGGTGCCCGAATTCACCGACCTGTTCGGTGAAGCCTTCGAGCAGGCCTACCTGCAGGCCGAAGCCCAGGGCAAGGCCCAGCGCACCATTCCCGCGCGCAAGCTGTACTCGCGGATGATGCGCACCCTGGCCGAGACCGGCAACGGCTGGATGACCTTCAAGGACAAGTGCAACCGCGCCAGCAACCAGACCCTGCGTCCGGGCAACGTGATCCACCTGTCCAACCTGTGCACCGAAATCCTGGAAATCACCTCGGCCGAAGAGACCGCGGTGTGCAACCTGGGCTCGATCAACCTGGGCAACCATTTCGACGCCCACGGCGAGTTCGATTTCGACAAGCTGGCCAACACCGTGCGCCTGGCCGTGCGCCAGCTCGACCGCGTGATCGACCTGAACTTCTACCCGATCGAAACCGCCCGCCGCGGCAATCTGCGCTGGCGTCCGGTCGGCCTGGGCTGCATGGGCCTGCAGGACGTGTTCTTCCGCAAGCGCCTGGCCTTCGACAGTGCCGAAGCCCGCGCGCTGTCGAAGAAGATCGCCGAAGCGATCTACTTCCACGCCCTGGAAACCTCGTGCGAGCTGGCCCAGGAACGCGGCAAGCACCCGTCCTTCGCCGACACCCGTGCGGCCAGCGGCGAGCTGCAGTTCGACGCCTGGAACGTGGTGCCCGAAGACACCGCCCGTTGGGATGCCCTGCGTGACCGCATCAAGGAACATGGCCTGCGCAACTCGCTGCTGATCGCCATCGCCCCGACCGCGACCATCGCCTCGATCGCCGGTTGCTACGAGTGCGTCGAGCCGCAGGTGTCCAACCTGTTCAAGCGCGAAACCCTGTCCGGCGACTTCCTGCAGGTCAACCGCTACCTGGTGACCGAGCTGAAGAAGCTGGGCCACTGGACGCCGGAAATGCGCGACGCGATCAAGATGGCCGAAGGCTCCATCCAGGGCATCACCCAGATCCCGGAAACCCTGCGCCACATCTACCGCACCGCGTGGGAACTGCCGATGCGTTCGCTGATCGACATGGCCGCCGACCGCGGCGCGTTCATCGACCAGTCCGCCTCGCTCAACCTGTTCATGGAAAGCCCGAGCATCGGCGCGATGTCCTCCATGTACATGTACGCCTGGAAGCAGGGCATCAAGACCACCTACTACCTGCGTTCGCGTCCGGCCACCAAGATCGCCAAGACCACGATCAGCCAGGGCTCGCATGCCGCGCCGGAAAAGGTGTTCACCCCGGACGAAGCCGTGGCCTGCTCGCTGGAGAACCCGGAAAGCTGCGAGGCGTGCCAATAAAAAAGAAGGGCCCCGAGCTGTAACTCGGGGCCCTTCTAATGCTTCACAAAACATCCAACGCTTGGTCAGGGTGTTCTTGCTCTGCTACTTCGTCTAGGAAGTTCGTCAACTATACCTTTTCCGCAATTCGAAAAGGTTAGATGCAGATCAAGATTCGAGACCAAGTCCCCTGAATCGTTAAGAGGCTTGATCATGAGTAAAAATACTAAAACCAGCTCCGCTTCGGCTGCCTCGCTGGCGGCGCGTATTCTCAACAATGAAAGCTCGTCCGGACTTGAGCGATCTCTTGCTGGCTCCGTACTGGCTCAGCGTGGGACTGCCAGTCAGACTGGATCTCGAATGGAAGAGCGTGCTGGTCGCGCCTTGAACAACGATAGGTCATCGGCTACCACGCGCACTTTGGCAGCCAGCTTGGTATCACAGTCCAACAAGACTCGATAGCAAGATGGAGCTGGGCTACTTCAGGTAGCCCAGCTCTTCTAGGCAACTCAGTCATTGGCTGTGAAAACAGTGTCAGCACGATTTCAAGGAGTTAGCAGATGCAAGACCCTCGAATCAGTTTGAACAAGCTTGGCGAGTACATGACGGCTGCGACCCCTTCGCGCCGCAAACGCATCGTTTCAGATCAACAGACGCCGCAGCCATTTATTGTTGCGCGCTACAAGGATGCGCGAGAGGCGATTGTTGATTTCATCGTCTCTGGTATGGGTGATCGTGCTGGGTTGTTCTCATTGGCTAACCGGCTTCGCAGAAGCAGGGAAGGTTCTGAATTCGCTATCAGTGATCGAATTGCTTCCGCTGACGCCATCGTGAGCTTCATTCAGGCTGTCGATGATATTGCGTTGGGCGATTGCATTGCCGTGGCAATGCCGGGAACGAGTTCCGAAGGCATGTCAATATCGGGTGTGTACGTATCTGTACGACCCGACATCTACCTCCGGAACTGGGTAACTGGCGAGATTGTAGGGGCACTCAAACTCCATTTTCCGAAAACTTCGCCACTGAGTTCAGCCGGCGCGGAGTATGTCGCCACGGCAATGCGCGTGTACATGGAGCGGGAGAAGGGTTGCCTAAATTTCGATCATCGCAAGTGTTTCGTCGTCGATGTGCCGACCGCATCCGTGACGATTGCGCCGAAGGCGCACGTCAGGAAGATGAAGGACATCGAGGCGGCTTGCGAGGAAATCGCAATTCGGTGGGCCAGTGGATCAGCTGCTGCTTAGTTTTGAACTAACATTGAACCAGTCGCCGGGCCGCCTTGGCCCGGCAGAATTTGAAGAGATCTAGTAATGACATCCGCGACCCGCCAAATGCTGCTCGATCCAGGTTTTGAACTGACCCTGCGCCCGATGCGCTACCCGCAGTTCTATGACATGTATCGCAACGCGATCAAGAACACCTGGACTGTCGAGGAAATCAATTTCCAGATCGACATCAGCGACCTGCACAGCAAGATGTCGCCGGGCGAACGCCACCTGATCCACCGCCTGGTCGCGTTCTTCGCCACCGGCGATTCGATCGTGTCCAACAACCTGGTGCTGAACCTGTACCAGCACTTGAACGCGCCCGAAGCGCGCATGTACCTGTCGCGCCAGCTGTACGAAGAAGCGCTGCACGTGCAGTTCTACCTGACCCTGCTCGACAACTACCTGCCCGATCCGGATGAGCGCGTCAAAGCGTTCGCCGCGGTGGAGAACATCGACTCGATCAAGAAGAAGGCTGATTTCTGCTTCAAGTGGATCGACTCGATCCAGGACTTGCGCCGCATCGAAACCCGCGACGAGCGCCGCCAGTTCCTGCTCAACCAGATCTGCTTTGCCGCCTGCATCGAAGGCCTGTTCTTCTTTGCCGCGTTCGCCTACGTGTACTACTTCCGTTCGCGCGGCCTGCTCAACGGCCTGGCCTCGGGCACCAACTGGGTGTTCCGCGACGAAAGCGCGCACATGGAGTTCGCCTTCGAATGCGTGGACGTGATCCGCGAGGAAGAGCCGGACCTGTTCGACGATGCCATGAAGCAGCAGGTCTATGACATGCTGGCCGAAGCCATCGAATGCGAAGTACAGTTCGCCGAAGACGTGCTGTCCGGCGGCGTGGCAGGCATTTCCACCCGCGACATGCGCCAGTACCTGCAGCACTGCGCCGACAACCATTTCCACCGCCTGGGCATGGAGCGCAAGTACAACGTGCGCAACCCGCTGAGCTTCATGGAACTGCAGGACGTGCAGGAACTGACCAACTTCTTCGAACGCCGTTCCTCGGCCTACCAGGTGGGCGTGAAGGGCGAAGTCTCGTTCGACATGTCGTTCTGATTCCCGCGTCACACGCATCAACGAAAACCCCGGCCCAGTGCCGGGGTTTTTCGTTCCCGCGCGGCGGTAGAGCCACCCCATGGGTGGCTGCACCTGAAACCGGCACCGCGCGCAGCCACCCATGGGGTGGCTCTACCAGCAATTGCATCCGTCGCTAGAACAGGCGGTGTGCATACGTCATGCGTTGTCCGCATGCCTCGCCAAGGGCCTGCACAAACCGCTCAAGGTCATCACCACTTCCATCCTCAAACTGGATGAAGCACCTGCCAATACCCAGGCTGTATTCCCAGTGCAGATCCAGCAGTGCCACGCGCGACGGGCTGGCACAGCAGGGTCAGCACAGCGCTATAGGTGCCGATGTGCGTACATCATGCCTTGCCCGCATACCTTGCCAACGGCGTCGGCGAACGTCGCCAGATCCCGCCCGCTGCCACCTTCGAACTGGATGAAGCTCCAGCCAATTCCCAACCCGGACTCCCAGTCCAGATCCAGAATGCCGTAGCGTCGGCCAGTGTCAGGATGGGTCCACTGCGCACGGATGTCGTTGTAGGCGACACCAATTAAATCGGTGTAATCGCCGAAGGGAGGGAAGTCCTCGCGTGCTTCACATTCGCCCGGCACGAGTGGAGGGCAGGTTCCCTCCCCAGCAACAACGAACGGCGGTTCTTGCGGATCGATCTGGAAGAGCACGATCGTGAGATCGTCAATGGGTTGGCCGCGATCGCCGATATCGAACAGATCCACGATGCCCGGGCCTGCGCGGTAGCGAGGGCTGAACCAGCGGGACGCGTTGTGTTCCCAGAACAACCACGCATCACCCAGCGCGATGCCATGGTTCCGGATCGCCGCTACGCAGTCTTCCACGCTGCCGTCGCCGTGCACGTGCAGCGAATCGGGCAGGTTGCCCGCCTGGACATGGGAGGCGACCACGTCCGCTGCCGTTCGCCAGTCCGCATCCACCAGCAGGGCATTGGCACCCGGCAGGCGCTCAATGGCATGGCTGAGCGCGTATAACGCTTTGGCAGGGACATCCGCACCCACCGCCGGCAGGATGATCTTCTCCTGCAGCATCCATCGCTCCAGCGCAGGCATGTCAGGCGCAGGCAACTGCGGCGCGGCGGGAAATACGAAACAGTCATGCAGGGACATGCAGCGGCTCGCGCGTTGGGGCAATGGGCAGTGTCGGCGGCTGTCGTTGGCAGGGTCAACGCCGTAGTTCACGAAATGGGCACAGCCTGAACGTGTGGCCGATCGTCCACGACCTTGTTCGCGCCGCTGCCGTACCATCGCGCCACACCCCAACCGGCCACCCCCATGTCCACCACCCCAGACCCCATCCCGCCCACTGAAATCAGCATGGCCGAGATCGTCTTCCCCAACCACACCAACCACCTGGGCACCCTGTTCGGTGGCCAGGCGCTGGCCTGGATGGACAAGGCCGCTTTCCTCGCCGCGGCCCGTTACTCGCGCCGCACCGTGGTCACCGCGCGCTCGGACCAGGTCGATTTCAAGCTGCCGATCCGCATCGGCCAGATGGTGGAAACCATCGGTCGCATCGTCGAAGTGGGCCGCAGCTCGATGAAGGTGGAAGTGGAACTGATCGCCGAAGACCTGCACAGCGGCGAGCGCAAGCTCTGCACCCGCGGCCACTTCGTGATGATCGCGCTGGATGCCGACGGCCACCCCATCGCCGTGCCGCCGCTGCCCGACGCCATTCCCGGGCCGTAACCGCGATTGCGTTGCCCGCCGCGCGCCCCCACCTGTAGACCATGACCCGCCCGCTCGCCGACTTCATCGACCGCGCCCAGCGCCTGTTCGTGCTCACCGGGGCCGGGTGCAGCACCGATTCGGGCATCCCGGATTACCGCGATGCCGACGGCCAGTGGAAACGCACCCCGCCGGTTACCTATCAGGCGTTCATGGGCGAGCTGGCCACCCGCCAGCGCTATTGGGCGCGCAGCCTGCTGGGCTGGCCACGCTTCGGCCATGCCCGCCCGAACGGCACCCACGCCGCGCTGGCGGCGCTCGAAGCCCGCGGCCAGCTGGAAGTACTGCTCACCCAGAACGTGGACCGCCTGCACCAGCGGGCCGGCAGCCGTGCGGTCATCGACCTGCACGGCCGGCTGGACCAGGTGCGCTGCATGGGCTGCGAAGCCCGCACCCCGCGTGAGGCGTTCCAGCAGGTCCTGCTGGCCCACAACCCCGGCTGGGACCAGCTCGACGCGGCCCTGGCCCCGGACGGCGACGCCGACCTGGACGGGGTGGACTTCAGCCCGTTCCAGGTACCGGCATGCCCGCAATGTGGCGGCATCCTCAAGCCGGATGTGGTCTTCTTCGGCGAAAATGTCCCCCGCGAGCGGGTGGCTGCCGTCCACGCGCACCTCGCCCAGGCCGATGCCGTGCTGGTGGTGGGCTCCTCGCTGATGGTCTATTCGGGCTTCCGCTTCGTCCAGGCCGCGGCCAGCGCCGGCGTGCCGGTGGCTGCGCTCAACCTGGGCCGCACCCGCGCCGACGACCTGCTCAGCCTGAAGATCGAACAGCCGTGCGCGGCCGCGCTGGCCTTCCTGCTGCCGTCGGCCAGCACCGCCTGAGCGCCGCCGCGAAACACTGATCCACCGATACGGTTGCCTTGCGCGCGCAGCAGGAGTGCAATGACGCCCGGTTTTCCCGTTTCCGCCAGAGTCCCCCACTTGAGCCAGCTCTTTTCTTCCGTTTCCTTTGGCCCGCTGTCGCTGGCCAACCGCATCGTCATCGCCCCGATGTGCCAGTACTCCTCCACCGATGGCCTGGCCAACGACTGGCACCAGATCCACCTGGGCCAGCTGTCGCAGTCCGGCGCCGGCCTGCTGATCCTGGAAGCCACCGCCGTGCTGCCCGAAGGCCGCATCAGCTGGGCCGACCTGGGCCTGTGGAACGACGACACCGAAGCGGCACTCAAGAAGGTGATCGACGCGGTGAAGCGCTGGTCGCCCATGCCGATCGGCATCCAGCTGGGGCATGCCGGGCGCAAGGCGTCCTCGTCACGGCCGTGGGACGGCGGCGGCGCACTGCCGGCCACCGACCCGCGCGCCTGGACCACGCTCGCGCCGTCGGCGATTCCGTTCCACCCCACCGACCCGACCCCGCAGGCGCTGGACGCGGCCGGCATCGATGCGATCGTGGACGCCTTCGTGGCGGCCGCCCAGCGCGCCGAGCGCATCGGCCTGGATCTGATCGAACTGCATGCCGCGCATGGCTACCTGCTGCACCAGTTCCTGTCGCCGCTGAGCAACAAGCGCGATGACGAGTACGGCGGCTCGCTGCAGAACCGCATGCGCCTGCTGGTGCGCGTGTTCGATGCGGTGCGCGAAGCGGTCAGCGACCGTATCGCGGTGGGCGTGCGCATCTCGGCCAGCGACTGGGTGGCCGGCGGCTGGGACATTGAACAGACCACCACCCTGGCGCACGTGCTGGATGGCCGGGGCTGCCAGTTCCTGCATGTGTCCAGCGGCGGCAACGACCCGCGCCAGCAGATTCCGCTGTCGCCGGGCTACCAGGTGCCGTTCGCCGAGGCGATCAAGGCGCAGAAGCTGCGCATGCCGGTGATTGCCGTCGGCCTGATCACCGACCCGGCCCAGGCCGAATCGATCCTGCGCCACAGCCATGCCGATGCCATCGCGCTGGCCCGCGGCATCCTCTACGACCCGCGCTGGCCGTGGCACGCCGCCGCTGCGCTGGGCGATTCGCTGGAGCCGGCGCCGCAGTACCTGCGCTGCGAACCGCGCGAAGCACGCGGCGTGTTCATCGCACCGCCACGCTGACCCCCACCGCAGGCGGTGGCCAGGTGCCATCGCCTGCGCGCGGCTAGGCCACGTCCACCCGCCACTCGGCCGGCAGCCCTTCGACGATGTGCGTCATCAACGCGCGCACCTTCGGGGTCAGGTCGCGGCGGTCGCTGACACACAGGAACAGCCGCATCGGCTCGGGCAACGCCTGCGCATCGCCGGCTTCATTGCCTTCGAACAGGGCCTGCAGTTCCCCGCGTGCCAGGTAGGGCGCGGCCACGAACGCCGCCAGACGGGTGATGCCGCCGCCGGCCAGCGCCATCGCGGCCAGCGCATCGATATCGTCGCTGACCAGCGCCGGACTGACGTCGGCATCGAAGCGCAGCCCGTCGCGCACGAAGCCCCACCGCAGGTGCCGGCCGTCCTTGGGATGCCGGAACAACAGGCAGCGATGCTCGCGCAGGGCCTCGGGCGTGCGCGGCACGCCGGTGCGCGCCAGGTACGACGGCGCCGCACAGAACACGAATGGCACCTGCGCGATCGGCCGCGCCACCAGCCCTTCTTCCAGCTGCGGTTCGATGCGGATGCTCACGTCCACGTCTTCGCGCGCATGGTCCACCGCCCGGTCGGCCAGCAGCAGTTCGATCGCCAGCCGCGGGTAGCGCGCCTTCAGCGACGGCAGCAGCGGGGCCAGCTTGTGCCGCCCGAACGAGGTGCTGCAGGCGATCCGCAGCCGGCCCTCGGGCGTGGCGTCCAGGTCGGTCACCGCCGCCTGCGCGCGTTGCAGGTCGCGCTCGATGTAGCGCACCTGGGCCAGGTACAGCGCGCCGCGCTCGGTCAGCGCCAGCTGGCGGGTGGTGCGGTTGAACAGGCGCACGCCCAGGTGCGCCTCCAGCCGGGCGATGTTCTGCCCGACCGCCGCCGCGCTGATGCCCAGCGTGCGTGCCGCCGCGGCCAGGCTGCCGGCGTCGGCGGTACGGATGAAGCTGCGGATTGACTGGAGAATATTCATGGTGACCGCCATTCTCGCCTGTGATTGCAAAGTTTGTCTTTCGAAAGAGCCAACAGGGCCCGATCTACCGGTGGCCCGGGCCCGCTCCTAAGGTGGGTGTCCCCGCCAGCCCCGGGCTGCGCCCGCCACCCGGCGCGCACCTGCACCGGGCCTGGCCGCCTTTGCCGGAGATGGACCATGAACCCTGCGCTCGCCCCCCTCGACACCGACCCCCAGGAAACCCAGGAATGGCGTGAAGCACTGCAGGCGGTCACCCAGGTGGCCGGGCGGCCGCGCGCGCACTACCTGCTGGACCAGCTCAGCGACCAGGACGTGGCCCACCACGGCGACCTGCATGCGCGTGCCTGGACCGCCTACGTGAACAGCATTCCGGTGGAGCGCCAGCCGGCGTACCCGGGTGACCTGGCCATCGAGCGCCGGCTCAACGCGATGATCCGCTGGAACGCGATGGTGATGGTGCTGCGCGCCGGCAAGCACTCCAACGTGGGCGGCCACATCGCCACCTACCAGTCGGCGGCCGTGCTGTACGACGTGGGCTTCGACCACTTTTTCCGTGGCCGCACCGACACCTTCGACGGCGACATGATCTACATCCAGGGCCATTCGGCGCCGGGCATCTACGGCCGCGCGTTCGTCGAAGGCCGCATCGCGCCCGAGCGCATGGACAACTTCCGCCGCGAATCCGACCGCGACGGCCTGTCGTCCTACCCGCACCCGCGCCTGATGCCCGACTTCTGGCAGTTCCCCACCGTGTCGATGGGCCTGGGCCCGCTGACGGCCGCCTACCAGGCGCGCTACATGCGCTACCTGGAATACCGCGGCCTGAAGGAGCATCAGGGCCGCAAGGTGTGGGCATTCCTGGGCGATGGCGAAATGGACCAGCCCGAATCGCTGGCCGCCATCTCCGTGGCCGGGCGCGAGCGTCTGGACAACCTGGTGTTCGTGGTGAACTGCAACCTGCAGCGCCTGGACGGCCCGGTGCGCGGCAATGCCAAGGTCATCCAGGAACTGGAAGGCACCTTCCGTGCGGCCGGCTGGAACGTCATCAAGGTGATCTGGGGCGGCGGCTGGGATGCCCTGCTGGCCAAGGACCACAGCGGCCTGCTGCGCCAGCGCATGATGGAATGCGTGGACGGCGACTACCAGACCTTCAAGTCGCAGAGCGGCGCGTACGTGCGCGCGCATTTCTTCGGCACCTCGCCGGAACTGCTCGCCCTGGTCGCGGACATGAGCGATGACGAGATCTGGGCGCTGGCCCGGGGCGGCCACGATCCGCAGAAGGTGTACGCCGCCTACGCGCAGGCGGTGGCCGGTAATGGCCGCCCGAGCGTGATCCTGGCCAAGACGGTCAAGGGCTTCGGCATGGGCGAGGCCGGCGAAGGGCAGAACATCAACCACCAGCTCAAGAAGATGAGCCTGGACGCCGTGCGTGCGTTCCGTGATCGGTTTGATCTGCCGGTCAGTGACGATCAGCTGGACGACATGCCCTACCTGCGCCCCGCGCCGGGCAGCGCGGAGGCGCGTTACTTCGCCCAGCGTCGCCAGGCCCAGGGCGGCCAGTTGCCGTCGCGCGTCACCCACGTCGCGCCGCTGCCGGTGCCGCCGCTGTCGGCCTTTGCCACCCAGCTGCAGGGCAGTGGCGAGCGCGGCCAGTCCACCACGATGGGCTTCGTGCGCATCCTGGGCACGCTGCTCAAGGACCCGGCGCTGGGCAAGCTGGTCATTCCGATCGTGCCCGACGAGTCGCGCACGTTCGGCATGGAAGGCCTGTTCCGCCAGATCGGCATCCACTCCTACCTGGGCCAGCTCTACACCCCGCAGGATGCCGGCCAGCTGAGCTATTACAAGGAAGCCAAGGACGGCCAGATCCTGCAGGAAGGCATCAACGAATCCGGCGCGATCTGTTCGTGGATCGCCGCCGGCACCGCCTACAGCAACCACGGCCTGGCCACGATTCCGTTCTACATCTTCTACTCGATGTTCGGCCTGCAGCGCGTGGGCGACCTGGCCTGGGCGGCGGCCGATGCGCGCACCCGCGGCTTCCTGCTGGGCGCCACCTCCGGTCGCACCACCCTGATGGGCGAGGGCCTGCAGCACGACGACGGCCACAGCCACGTGCTGTCCTCGGTGATTCCCAGCTGCATCTCCTATGACCCCACCTACAACTTCGAACTGGCGGTGATCATCCAGGACGGCTTGCGCCGCATGTATGTGGACCAGGAAGACATCTACTACTACATCACCGTGCTCAACGAGAACTACCCGCACCCGGCCATGCCCGAGGGCGCCGAGGACGGCATCCTCAAGGGCATGTACCTGCTGCACCCGGCCGCCACCGACAGCGCCCCGGCGCTGCGCGTGCAGCTGATGGGCAGCGGCGCGATCCTGCGCGAAGTGGAAGCGGCCGCTGCGCTGCTGCAGCAGGATTTCGGCATCGCCAGCGACGTCTGGAGCGCCACCAGCCTGACCGAACTGCGCCGCGACGGCCTGGCTGCCGAGCGCTGGAACCTGCTGCACCCGGCCGACGAACCGCGCGTGCCCTACGTGCAGCAGCGCCTGGCCGCACACGCCGGGCCGCTGGTGGTGGCCACCGACTACATGAAGATCGTGGCCGACCAGATCCGCCCGTTCGTCGACGGCCGCCGCTTCACCGCACTCGGCACCGACGGCTTCGGCCGCTCGGACACGCGCGAGTCTCTGCGCACGTTCTTTGAAGTGGACCGCCACTTCATCGTGCTGGCCGCGTTGAAGGCGCTGGCTGATGACGGCAGGATCGCGCGCGGGCAGCTGCAGGTGGCGATCGAAAAGTACGGCATCCACGTGGACAAGGTGGATCCGGCGGCGGTGTAGGACGGCCTTGCCACGGCGGGCGTGCCGCGTGCCCCGTTCACTCGTGCGGTTGATGACGAGATGTGGGTCACGGCAGTCGCGCATCACGTGCGGCATGCTGGATACGCCGGTTTCGGCAGGGTCCAGGGAGGGGTGATGAAACACGTTCGGCAGGCATGCCGTCATGCCATCCATGCGTTCGCGGTGCTGCTGTTGGGCGTGTTCGCGCTCGCGCCCGCCGCTGCCGGCACCCAGGCTGTCCCCGGCAGTCTGTACGCCGAGCTGCAGGCGCTGGATGACGACCCCGCGCTGCCGGCCGCGGGGCGCCTGGCTGCGATGCGCCTTGCCTATGCGCGTGCGGCCCCCGATGTGATGCAGCCCGGCGACTGCGCGGCCTTGCCCGATGCACGGCTGCAGGACCTGTTCGACGCCACCGCGTTGATCGCCTTCTATGCCCGCGACCCCGCAACGCTGGCGCGGCTGCAGTGCCTGTATGACACCCTGCAGACGCGCGCGCTGGCCACCGAGGACCAGCACCGCGCCATGCGTGGCGCGCTGATTGCGCTGCAGCGCTTCGACGCGGCCAATGCGTTGGGCGCTCGTCTGTCGAAAACGCCCAGCGCGCTGCCGGAAATCCGCGGCACGTCGCTGCCCGGCAGGCCGGTGCTTCGTCTGGGCAGCCTTGCCCAGGTGGAACGCGCGGTGCTGGCCGAAGATGGCCTGCGCGTGGTGGCCGTTGTGCACCCTTACTGCGGGTTCTCGCGCCGCGCGCTGGAGGCCATCACCACCGCAGCCGAATACGCCTGGCTGCGCGACCACCTGCAACTGCTGGTGCCGATCGGGCAGGTGTGGCCCGGGCAGGAAATGCTCGACTGGAACGCGGCCCATCCGGACCTGCCCATGCAGCCGATGGTGGCCGATCCCGCCTGGCAGGACGTGGAGACCGATCAGACACCGCTGTTCCACCTGATGCGCGACGGTAAGGTCATCGACACCGTGGCGGGTTGGCCACCGGAAGGCGCCGACCTGCGTGCACTCCGTGCCGCGCTGGACGACGGCACGCACTGAGCCGTTCTGCAAGGCGCTTGGTTGCATCTGAGAGCATCGTCCCCGCACCGGCGGTGCTCGCTTAAACTGGCCGGATGCGCCCTGATTCCATTCTTACCCTCTCATGCCCGGACCGTACCGGGATTGTCTACCGTGTGTCTGGCCTGCTGTTCGAGCTGGGCTGCAACATCCTGGACGCCCAGCAGTTCGGTGACGAAGAGAGCGGCCGGTTCTTCCTGCGCGTGCACTTCGATCGCGCCGCCAGCCAGGCGCTGGCCGATGTCGAAGCGCGCATGGGCACGCTGGCGGCGGAGTTCCAGATGGACTGGCAATTGCACGACGCGCGCCGCCGTGCGCGGCTGCTGGTGCTGGTGAGCAAACAGGGGCATTGCCTGAACGACCTGCTGTTCCGCGCGCACAGCCGCCAGCTGCAGGTGGATATCGCGGCGGTGGCGTCCAACCATGACGACTTCGCCGCATTGGCCGGCTCGTACGGGGTGCCGTTCCACCACCTGCCGGTCAACGCCGACAACCGCGCCGTACAGGAACAGCAGATCATCGACCTGGTCGAGCGCGAGCAGATCGACCTGGTGGTGCTGGCGCGCTACATGCAGATCCTGTCGCCGCGCCTGTGCCAGGCGCTGGCGGGCCGGGCGATCAACATCCACCACAGCTTCCTGCCCAGCTTCAAGGGCGCCCAGCCGTACCACCAGGCGCACGCACGGGGGGTCAAGATCATCGGCGCCACCGCGCACTACGTCACCGAAGACCTGGACGAAGGTCCGATCATCGAACAGGACGTGGCCCGCGTGGACCACGCCATGACCCCGCGCGACCTGGTGCGGCTGGGCAGCGATACCGAATCGCAGGTGCTGGCGCGTGCGGTGCGCCGGCACGTGGAGCATCGGATCCTGCGCAACGGGCATCGCACGGTCGTGTTCCGCTGAACGGCCCGCGCCGGGGCGCGGCGTCCCGGTAGGTACCGACCGTTGGTCGGTACGCTTTTCAGGCCGGCGCCCGGAGGCCGCCCGTCAGACGACCGCGATCTTCGCCTTCGCCAACGCCTCGCGCACCATGCCGTCGTTGGCCTCGGTCACCGGCCGGGTCAGGTCCCACAGGAACTTCACCCGGAACCCGGATTTCACCGCGTCCTGTGCGCTCCACAGCACGCAGTAATCGCGCGCCAAACCGCACACGTGCACCTCGCGGATACCGCGCTCATGCAGCCAGCCGGCCAGCCCGGTTGGCGGGCGGCTGCCGTCCGGACCGTGGTTCTCGCGGAACGCGCTGTAGGAGTCCACCTGCTGGCGCGTGCCCTTGCGCAGGATCAGGTCGGCCACGGTCCAGTCCACGCCCGGGTGCAGTGCGGCGCCGGCGCTGCCCTGCACGCAGTGGTCCGGCCACAGGGTCTGCGGCTGCGCATGCAGCAGGATCGCCTCGAACGGCAGGTGCCCCGGATGCTGGCTGGCGAACGAGGCGTGGTTGGCCGGGTGCCAGTCCTGGGTGGCCACCACCGTGCGGTAGCGGCGCTGCACGAGCAGGTCGGCAATCGGGACCACCAGCGCGTCGCCCTGTTCGCAGGCCAGCGCGCCACCGGGCATGAAGTCCGGCTGCAGGTCGATCACCAGCAGGGCCACATCGGCGGGTAGGGCGGCGGTCATGGCAGATCCAACACAACGGAAGCGGGGCAACCAGCGTGGCGGCCCCGCGTACGAACGTCAATCGCCCGTGGGCGCGTCGTTGTCCTGCCCGTAATACAGCAGGCCGATCCTGATGCGTTCGCGGCCGGTTTCGCGTCGGTGCCGGTTGGCGTCGCGCAGCGAGTACACGCAGCCGCAGTACTCCTGCTGGTAGAACTGCTCGCGCTTGCTGATCTCCACCATGCGCGCGGCGCCGCCGCCCTTGCGCCAGTTGTAATCCCAGTACTGGATGCCCGGGTAATGCGCGGCGGCGCGGTGGCCGCAGTCGTTGATCTGGTTCATGTCCTTCCAGCGCGAGATGCCCAGCGAACTGCTGATCACCGGAAAGCCATGCTCGTGCGCATACAGCGCGGTGCGCACGAAGCGCATGTCAAAGCACATCGTGCAGCGGATGCCGCGCTCGGGCTCGGCCTCCATGCCGCGGGCGCGTGCGAACCAGTTGTCGGTGTCGTAGTCGGCGTCGACGAACGGCACGCCGTGCTTCTCGGCAAAGCGGATGTTCTCCTGCTTGCGCAGTTCGTATTCTCTGGCCGGGTGGATATTGGGGTTGTAGAAGAAGATCGTGTACGCGATGCCCGAGGCGGTGATGGCTTCCATCACTTCGCCCGAGCACGGCGCGCAGCACGAATGCAGCAGCAGCCGGGTATGGCCGTCGGGCAGGGACAGGGTGGGGCGGACAATCGGGCTAACGGTGGGCGTGGTCATGTACGTCTCGTCGACCGCACCGCCGGCAACAGCGGCGGTGCGGTCCTTGGCTCATCTCTACAGGGTGGGTCAGGCGGCGTTGGCGTCGGCGGTTTCCTCGCGCAGCTGGCGCGCGGCCGCCACCAGCGCTTCCAGCGCGGCGCGGGTTTCCTTCCAGCCGCGGGTCTTCAGGCCGCAGTCGGGGTTGACCCAGATCTGCTCGGGCCGGAGGACTTCGGCGGCCTTGCGCAGCAGCGCCAGCATCTCTTCCTTGTCGGGCACGCGCGGGGAGTGGATGTCATACACGCCCGGGCCGATCTCGTTGGGATACTGGAAGCGCACGAACGCATCCAGCAGCTCCATGCGCGAGCGCGAGGTCTCGATCGAGATCACGTCGGCATCCATCGCCGCCACCGAGTGGATGATGTCGTTGAACTCGGAGTAGCACATGTGCGTGTGGATCTGGGTCGCATCGCGCACGCCGCTGGCACTGATCCGGAACGCTTCCACCGCCCAGTCCAGGTACTCGCGCCACTGCGCGCGGCGCAGCGGCAGGCCTTCGCGGATGGCCGGCTCGTCGATCTGGATCACGCCGATGCCCGCCGCTTCCAGGTCCAGTACCTCGTCGCGCAGCGCCAATGCGATCTGCCGGCAGGTGTCCGCGCGCGACTGGTCATCGCGCACGAACGACCACTGCAGCACCGTCACCGGGCCGGTCAGCATGCCCTTCATCGGGCGGTCGGTCAGCGACTGCGCGTACTGCGACCAGCGCACCGTCATCGGCTGCGGACGGGTCACGTCGCCGAAGATCACCGGCGGCTTCACGCAGCGCGAGCCATAGCTCTGCACCCAGCCGTTCTTGGTGAACGCGAAGCCGTCCAGCTGCTCGCCGAAGTACTCCACCATGTCGTTGCGTTCGAACTCGCCGTGCACCAGCACGTCCAGCCCGATCTGCTCCTGCACGCGTACGCAGTGTTCGGTCTGGGTGGCCAGGAACGCATCGTAGTCGGCGTCGGACAGCTTGCCGGACTTGTTGCTGGCGCGGGCCTCGCGTACTTCCAGGGTCTGCGGGAAAGAGCCGATCGTGGTGGTGGGGAAGCGTGGCAGCTGCAACGCACCGGCCTGGGCCAGGTGCCGCTGCGGGTAGGGGCTGTGGCGCTGCGCATCGGCGGCGGTCAGGGCGGCCAGGCGCGCGGCCACCGCGGCCTTGTGCACGCGCGGCGAGCGCCGGCGCGATTCGATGCATGCACGCGAATGCGCCAGCGCGTCTTCGGCGCGGGCCGGTGCGTCGATGGCATCGGCCAGCACGCGCAACTCCTGCAGCTTCTGCCTGGAGAACGCCAGCCAGCTGTGCAGTTCGTCATCCAGCTTCTTTTCCAGGTCCAGGTCGACCGGGCTGTGCAGAAGCGAACACGACGGCGCCAGCCACAGCGCATCGCTGCCCACGTGGCCGTGCGCGTAACGGGCCAGTACCAGTGCGTTGTCCAGATGGGTGCGCCAGATGTTGCGTCCGTTGACCAGACCGGCCGACAGCACACGGCCCGGCGGCAGCGCCTTGATCACCGCATCCAGCTGCTCGGGGGCGCGCACCAGATCCACGTGCAGGCCATCCACCGGCAGCGAGGCGGCCAGCGGCAGGTTGTCGTCCAGCGCACCGAAGTAGGTGGCCACCAGCACCTTCGGCCGCGCCGCCTCGGCCAGCACCGCGTAGGCATGGGTGAACGCGGCGCGGGTGGCCTCGTCCAGGTCCTGCACCAGCGCCGGCTCGTCCAGCTGCACCCACTGGGCGCCGGCGTCCTTCAGCTGGCCCAGCAGTTGCACGTACACCGGCAGCAGGACGTCGAGCAGGTCCAGTGCGCGGCTGCCGTCGGTGGTCTTGGACAGCAGCAGGAACGTCACCGGGCCGATCAGCACCGGGCGGGTCTCGATGCCCAGCGCCTTGGCCTGGCGGTATTCGGCCAGCGGCTTGTCGCCACGCAGCGCGAAGCCCTGGCCGGCCTGCAGTTCGGGCACCAGGTAGTGGTAGTTGGTGTCGAACCACTTGGTCATTTCCAGCGCGTGCAGGTCATAGCCGTCGCGTTGCACGCCCCGGGCCATGGCGAAGTACCCGGCCAGCGGCTCGGCGTCGGCCAGGGCGCGGTAGCGCGCCGGAATGGCGTCGAACAGGAAGGCCGCGTCGAGCACCTGATCGTAGAAGCTGAAGTCGTTGCTCGGCGGCACATCGACGCCGGCCTCGCGCTGCAGCTGCCAATGGCGCTCGCGCAGGCCGCTGGCGGTGTCCTGCAGCGACTGGGCGCTGCTTTCGCCGGACCAGAACGCTTCCAGCGCACGCTTGAGTTCGCGCTTGGCGCCGATGCGGGGAAACCCCAGGTTGGTAACAGTGGTCATGGAACGTGTCCTCATTGCAGTAGCGGCATTGAGGAACGAAGGAACCGCGCGCCGTGCACGACATGGCTGCCGTGTCCGCCCCGCCAGCGACCTTCGCCCCCGCGGGCGAACCGGATGTCGTGGAGCGGACGCACGGGGGCAGCGCCACGCGGGCGGCATGGCGGCAGGCCCCGGCAACCTCCCCGCGGACGTTCCAGGTCGAATCAGGGGACGGTCGTGTCCCCCGGCCGGGGCCGGTATTCGGGCTGATGGACACGGGCGCGAACGCCCACCTAGTACCTGCCGCTTCCCAGGCCGGGGCCCAGTGCTGTTGGCAGGATTCGTTTCCATTCACCGCTGCGGGGCAGCTCCGGAATGGGCGCGCGAGGCGCCTTCACCGGATTCCCGTTTAAACCCATCCCTTCATCTGCATGAAGAGATGGATACCTTCGGCCCGCACAAGGTAGGCCGAAGCCGGGCGATGGTCAAGGGGCGTCGCGCCAACGAAGGAAGGTCATGGACGATGCAACGCACGTGACAGCAATGTCCGTCGCACCGGGCGCCGGGTGCCGGGTGCGGGAGGCCATCCACGCGTTTGCGGCAAGCAAGGGGAGGGGAATGGCGGCCGCTCAGGCGGCGTGGTGGTACGGCTCGATGCGCGCCAGGACGTCGGCCAGTTCGTCCCTGGCCTTGGCCGCGTCGTGGGCCATCTGCAGGTTGAGCCAGAAGGCCTCACTGGTACCGAAGAAGCGCGCCAGTCGCAACGCCGTGTCGGCGGTGATGCTGCGCCTGCCCGCGATGATCTCGCCGATACGCGTCTGCTTCACGTCGATGGACTTGGCCAAGCGGTAAGCCGTCATCCCGAAAGGGGTCAGGAACTCCTCCTGCAGGATTTCACCGGGGTGCGGGTAGGGAATCGAACGCATGTAGGCAGCCCTCAGTGATAGTCGCAAAGCTCTACGTCTGCAGGACCTGCATCGGTCCATGTGAAGCACAATCGGTACTGGTCGTTGACGCGGATGCTGTGCTGCCCCGCACGATTGGCGCGCAGTGGTTCCAGGCGGTTGGCCGGTGGAATGCGCAGGTCTTCGGCCCGCTGATGCACAGGGCAGTCGATCAGCGGGCCTCGCCTGTGATGCTCGCTGAATTTCACGCAGGCGAAAGCGGACGCGGTCACGCCCGCGGGACGGTGGTCATCGATTCGATGTATCGCTCAACCGCGCATCATCGGCCCGGCTGCGGATCGCGGCCAACGTATCGTCCTGCAGCAACCGGCCGTTCTCCCAGACCGTGACCATCGCATCCTCGTAGCCCAGCGGCAGCGCGGCGGCTGTCAGCGATTCCGCGTCGGCCGGCACCGACACCGTCCGGAACTGGCCGTACTCGCGATGGCGCAGCAGGCGCATGCGGCCGCGCTTGCTTTGCTTGCCACTGTCGGTCACCGGGTCCTTGTAGACGTCGATCCACTTCCCGTCCACGCGCGCGGCCGAGCACTTCAGCGCGAACTTCTGGGTGTCGCGGTCCAGCCGCTGCAGCAATGCACCGCCCATGCCGAAGGCGACGTTGTCGGCGGCGTAGCCGGCGGCGGTGATGCTGGCCAGGATCTGGCCGATGCTGGTCGGGTTGACGCCGTCACCCTGGATCACGCGCACGTGGTTGAGCACCTTGTAGCCCTTGCCGTTGACCACGTGGCCGAAGGCCTCATCGAGCAGCTGTAGGCACTGCAGCACCACCGCCACCGGGTCGCCGGAATCCGGGCGGATCACCACGGTGGCGCCCGAGTCGATCACCTGCTGGCGCAGGGTGGTGCCCCAGTGCCGGGTGATCGCGTGGAAGATGTCGTAGCTGTCCGAGACCACGGCTACCAGCGCGCCAGGCGTGGCGAAGCGGGCCAGCATGTTGCGGTAGGCCTCCACCTCGTTGTCGCGGCCCCAGCTGGTGATCGTGCTGTGCTCGGCCGCCGGGATGGAATAGCCGGCCATGGCCTCGTGGTAGAAGGCGCGGGCGAACAGCAGGGCCGAGACGGTGTCGGTGCCGAGGAAGTTGACCAGGTGCGCCGCACCGCCGATGGCGGCCGATTCCAGGCTCGACACGCCGCGGCTGCCGAAGTCGTGCAGCTTGAACGGCAACTGGCCTTCCGGGTCGTCGCTGGTGCGCTCCAGGTACTGGCGGATCGTCTGCTTGGCGTGCCAGCTGGTGGTGGCCACCGTGACCGGGTACCACACGCGCAGCAGCATCGTTTCAAGATACGACGGTACCCAGAACGCCTGCGGATCGGTCGATTCGATCGTCATCAGCGCGTTGTGCACCGGCACCACGCTGCCCTCAGGCACGGCGCGGATGCGGATCGGCATCAGGCCCCCGTGCGTATCGACGATGTAGCGCCAGCCGGCCTCGTTGAAGGGCTCGCCGTGGGCGGCGAAGAGATCGCGCGCCACGTCGATGTCGGCGTGGGTGATCGGCTTGGCCAGGTAGTCCTTCAGGATCGCCTGCAGACCGAAGAACAGCGTGCGGTCGTAGTGGCCACCGCGCGACTCCACGTAGAAGAAGGTGGCGTCGGTGCCCGGCGGATACTGCAGCCAGTGGCTGGCCTTGTAGCTGTCGGTGTTGAGGAGAAGATTGTCGAGGTAATGCATGACGGGAAGCTCCTTCGCGTCGGGTGACACCGGCGGTCTATCCGCCGGCGGGAAAGCCGGGATCAGCCCCGGCCCAGGAAGAACTCCAGAATGTGCAGGTGGTCTTCGTAAAGCTTGGGGCCCATGTCCAGCGCTTCGCTGACCGGGATCCAGCGCGCCTTGTCGGCATCGTCGCCGCCGCGCACGGCCGGCAGTTCGCCGGCGGGGAAATCGAAGTGGAAGGCGTGGGTGATGGTGCGGCCGCGCTGGCTGCGCTCGGGGTGGTCGAACACATGCTGGCCCTTGAGCGAGCCCTTGAGCACCGGCGCGGGAATCTTCAACCGGGTCTCTTCGCGCAGTTCGCGCAGGCAGCTGTCGAGCAGGCCCTGCTGCTGGCCGACGAAGCCACCCGGCAACGCCCACAGGCCCTTGCCGGGCTCGGCACGGCGACGCACCAGCAGCACGTGGCCCGAATGCACCACCACCGCATCGGTGGTGACGAACGTGGGCGCATACGGTGCGTCTTTCCAGGCGGCCTTGTACTGCTCGATGAACTGGTACTCGGCCACCAACTGGGCGTAGGCCGGACCACTCTTGCGGAACGCTTCGAGCATGGCGTACACCGGCGCCGGCACGTTCCCGCGCAGCATCAGCAGCGCACCGTGGAAATCCACGCTGCCGGCTTCAAACAAGTAGCGGCGCAGTTCGGTGGCCGACAACGTCTCGGTGTGCTGCACATCCACCAGCGGCCACTGCGGGAACTCGCGCAGGTAGTAGCTCGAATCATCCTTGTCCATGCCGACCAGGCCGATCTTCGCATCGCCCGCATGCCCGTCGGCACGCACCGCATCGGCCACCGTGCGCTGCACGCCGGCGATCCACTGTGCTTCGTTGTACAGGTGGTCCTTCAGCGGACGGATCAGCAGGCGTTCGCCCGCACCTTCAAGCGCGGCCTGGATCATCACGGCGCGTTCGGCCACGGTCCAGGGGTTGCGGAGGCTGCGGGGGGTATCGGCAGACCCGACCAGAAAGATCAGCTTCTTGGCCCGGCTCAGTGCGAGGCGGGCAACGGCGGCATGGCCGTTATGGAAGGGCTCGAAACGCCCAATGAAAACCAGATAGTCGTATTCCATGAGAATCCCCCATGTCGTTGCAGGTGCCGTGGGTCTATCCCTTGGCTGGTGCCAATGCTACTCCTCTGTCCTACGTCGTCAACATCCTGCTCCGCGTGGTTCATCCAGCGCTGTCATTACCTGCGCCACGCGCTGCTGCAGCGGACCGGCCAGCAGGGTGAACGGCATGCCGCGCGCGTCCAGTGCCTGCAGGTAGGCGCGGTGTTGCGCGTGCCGGAAGGCGTCGTCGCGACGGGTGCCGTCCTGCACGAACGGAAAATCCGGGGCGCACAGGAACAGGTGGGTGTAGCGCCGCTGCGCCAGCGCATGCAGTGCCGGTTCGGCGCGTTCGAACATGGACAGGCAATACAGCAGCGTGGTCAGCGGCGTGGTATCGCAGACCAGCCAGCGGTTGGCCTGTACGGCCAGCGTGTCCTCGCGCGCTACCTGCACCTGGGCGATGTGCAGCAGGTCGTCGTAGTCGAGCGCGCCACCGCGCGCCTCCCAATGCTCACGCCCGAACTCGGCGGCCCAGACGGTCTGCAGCTGCGCGGCCAGTGCGGCGGCGAGCGTGGTCTTGCCGCTGGACTCGCCGCCGAGCAGGGCGATGCGGCCGACGAAACTGGCGTACACGCGCGGGTCGAGGAAGCCGCGCAGGGCATGCGGATCGCGCCGCAGCGCCGTGCCTGATACCGGCACCCGGCTGCGGGCCGGGTCCAGGCACACATGCGCCACCGGCCAGTGCACGCCCGCCTGCGTACTGAAATGGCGTTGCAGGGCGGCCGCGAATCCGTCGCCGTACGCCTCGCTGGTGAACACCGCATCCACCCGACGCTGCCACAGCGTGCTGCACACCCAGGCCACGAACGCGCGCTGCGTGGCGTCGTCGTCGGTGTTGTTCGGCAGCGCGCGCATCGGCACGCCCTGTCGGGCGCAGTGTGCTGCCAACCGCGCCTCGTCGAGCACCAGCCGGGCTACCTGCGGGTAGAGCGCCTGCAGCCAGGCCTCGCGCCGGTCGGCATCACAACCGGGCAGTTCCGGCTGGCTCCAGCTGAGCAGCAGCACGCTGTCGCAGCGGCTCAGCGCATGGTCGATCAGGGCCTGGTGACCACGGTGCAGCGGGCTGAACTTGCCCACCACCAGCCCGGTGGCGAAACGCTCACCCATGCGCGGCATCGGCCGCTGCGATGGCGGCGGCCTGTTCGCGCATCAACCGCCGCCAGTGCCGCAGCGAAACCAGCGCGTTGATCCAGAACACGGCATACAGCACTGCGGTGAGGTGCAGCCCGCGGCTGGCGTACAGCGGAATGGCGATGCTGTTGACCAGCAGCCAGAACCACCACGAATCCAGCTTGCGACGCATCATCAACAGCTGCGCCACCACGCTCAGCACCAGCACGGCCGAATCCAGGAACGGCGCGTAGGCGTCGGTCCAGGTATGCAGCAGCAGGCCGTAGCCAACGCTGGCCAGCACCGCTGCCGGCAGCATCCAGCCCAGCGTGCGCAGCTGTACCCGGCTGATCGGCAGCGCATGCCCGTGGTCGCCGCGCAGCCACTGCCACCAGCCGATCACGCTGGTGAGCACGAACACGCCCTGCAGCACCACGTCGGCGTACAGGCGCGCCTCGTAGAACACCAGGCCGAACAGGCTGCAGCCGATGATGCCGGTCCACCAGGTATGCACGCTGTTGCGCCCGGCCAGCAGGATCGAGGCAGCCACGGTGAGGTTGGCGGCAATTTCCAGTGCACTGGTCATGCGGCTGCGTCGGTGGCAGGGGAACGCAGCGTGGGCGTCGGCATCGGGTTCTTCAGGGGCAGGTGACAAGCCGCCCAGTTTACCCGCCGCCCGCAGTGCATCCGCCGCGGCGCTGGCTGCGTATCTGCTGGTGACCCCCACATGGAGCCGGGCATGCGCCGATCCCTCATACCGTCCCTGGTGCTGCTGCTGTGCCCGGTATTGCCGGCGGCGGCCCAGCAGGTGCTGCGCCAGGAAGGGCGAGCCTACGCGCCGGCCGATGGCCGTCTGCTGTACCGCGAGACCCACTGGCTGCAGGGGCCGGCGGCGACCCGATCGCGGCTGGTGCTGTACCGCTGCGCCGACGGCCGCGCCTTCGCGCGCAAGTGGATGACCCCGCAGGGCAGCCCGCAGACCCCCGACTTCGCCTTCGAGGATGGGCGCAACGGCTACCAGGAAGGCCTGCAGGGCAGCACCACGGCCCGTACCGTGTATGTGCGTGAAGACGCGCGCGCTGACCGGGTCAGCCGTGCCATCGCCATCCCGCCCGATGCGGTGGTCGACGCCGGTTTCGACGCCGCGGTGCTGGGCCACTGGGACGCCCTGCAGGCCGGGCGCCCGGTGGCGTTCCAGTTCCTGCTGCCCAGCCGCCAGCGGCTGGTGCCGCTGAAACTGCAGCGCAGCGCGGCGGTCACTTGGCAGGGCCAGCCGGCCGACCAGCTGCAGATGCGGCTGGATGCCTGGTTCGGCTTCGCGGTCCCGGCGGTCACCCTGGTGTATGCGCGCAACAGCCCGCGCCTGCTGCAGTTCAGCGGCACCGGCAACGTGCGCGATGCGCAGGGGCGCTACCCGCAGGTGCGCGTCGAATTCCCTGCCGAGCCGGTCGCGGCGACTGCCGCCGAACTAAGCGCCGCACGGCAGCAGCCGCTGGTGGCCACATGCGCCGGATGAGTCCCCCCTTGCGCCCTGCGCGCGCAGCGACGACGATGCGGGCTGTCTTCCTGCCGACGTTGAGCCTGCGATGCCTGAGCTGGAGCTTGCCGATACGGGTGCCGCACGGCGCCTTGACGACCTGCTGGTCCGGGTTGCCAGCGGCGACCGCCAGGCCTTCGAGTCGGTGTATCAGCTGGCGTCCGGGCGCCTGTTCGCGATCTGCCTGCATGTCCTGCGCGACCGCAGCGACGCCGAAGAGGTGTTGCAGGATGTCTTCACCAGCGTCTGGCACAAGGCGGCACAGTTTGATCGCGCCAAGGCGGCGGCCATGACCTGGCTGTCGATGATGGCGCGCAACCGCGCGATCGACCGCCTGCGCGCGGCGCCACCGCGCCCGCTGGACGACCTGTCGGTGGCCGATGAAATTCCCGATTTCGCCCCGCAGCCTGCCCAGGTGGCCGAACAGGCCTCCGATCAGCAGCGCCTGGACGACTGCCTGGACACGCTGGAACCGCGCCGCCGTTCGCTGATCCGGCTGGCGTTCCTGGACGGGGCCAGCTATGAGGAACTGGCGCGCCGGATCGGCTCGCCCCTGGGCTCGGTGAAAAGCTGGATCCGCCGCGGCCTGGGCCAACTGCGGGTGTGCCTGGAACGATGAACATCCGCGACCTCCATGACCTGCATGACGACGGGCAACCGCCCAGCGCCGACATCCTGGCCGGCGAATACGTGCTGGGCGTGCTTGATGCCGCCCAGCGCAGCGAGGCCGAGCAGCGCATCGCCAACGACCCCGGCTTTGCCCGGCTGGTGAGCCAGTGGGAAAACCGCCTGGCGCCCATGCTGGACGCGCTGGGCAGTGAAGCGGTGCCAGCCCACGTGTGGCCGCGCATCCGTACCGCGCTGGGCTGGCCCGCGGTCGGTGCCAGCGCGCCGCGCGCCTGGCAGCGCACCGGGTTCTGGCAGGGCATGACCGCCCTGGCCGCTGTGGTGGCGCTGGTGGCGGTGTTCAGCCGCGGCCAGCTGGAACCGGTGGCCCCGGTTGCACCCCCGGTGGCGGTCACCCCGACCCCGCCGCCTACCCCGTCCGAACCGGAGCAGGCGACCAAGCCGGTCACCCCGCTGCTGCACGACGACGGCACGCCAGGCTGGTTGGCCTCGGTGGACAAGGCCCAGGGCAAGGTGCTGATGGTGCCGGTGCCGGCTGCCGCCGACGCGGCCGGACGCGCCCCGGAACTGTGGCTGATCCCGGCTGGCGGCGCGCCGCGTTCGCTGGGCCTGGTGTCCATCAACCGCGCCCATACGGTGACCGTGCCGGACGCGCTGCGTGAGGCGCTGGTGAACGGCTCTGTGCTGGCCATCACGCTGGAACCGTCCAGCGGTGCGCCGCAGGGCATCCCGACCGGGCCGATCATCGCCAAGGGCGACATCGCCACCCTGTAACGCGCATTTTTGTTTCTTCTCCCATTTGAGAGAAGGCGCAGATTGGATCGGCTGGCGTGCCCGATCGGGGCGGTCGCGCGCGTGAGGGCCCCGTAGCAGCCGGTAGGCCCCTGGCGTAAATGTCCCCCGGCCGCGGGGCGGCCCCCTCCTTTATTTTGCCCAGGAGCCTACCGGCTGCTACGGGGCTCGGCTCGCGGTACAGGTTGGGGAAGCCACGCTTTTTCCTGGCTGTCGGTGGGTCGGGCGCTGCCCCTGAAATGCGTCAAGGCACGTTTCTGCCTGCCCCGCAGATGGGCGAAGAACCTTTTTTTCCGGATCCGTGCATCCGGATGGGCCTGACTCCCGTATCTCCTGACAAGCACGCCAGGAGATACGCGATATGTCGGCCGGACCCGCCACTGCAGCACCCCGCACGGCCCGCCGTGGCCTGATGGCCACCGTGCGGCGCTGGTTCGATACCAGCGCCGGGACGGCGGTGGCCGACGAAGCGGCGCAGCGCGTGGACTGGCTGCGTGCGATCCCGTTCGCGGCCATGCACCTGGCCTGCCTGGCGGTGATCTGGGTGGGGGTCTCCTGGGTGGCCGTCGGCGTTGCGGTGGCGTTGTATGCCGTGCGGATGTTCGCCATCACCGCCTTCTACCACCGCTACTTCTCGCACCGCACCTTCCGCACCTCGCGCGCGGTGCAGTTCGTGTTCGCGGTGATCGGCGCGGCCAGCGTGCAGCGCGGCCCGCTGTGGTGGGCCGCCCACCACCGCACCCACCATCGCCATACCGACACCGCCGCCGATCCGCACTCGCCTGGCGTGCACGGCTTCTGGTGGAGCCACATGGGCTGGTTCCTCACCACCGATGGCTTCCGCACCCGCTGGGACCGCATCCCCGACCTGGCCAAGTACCCGGAACTGCGCTGGCTGGACCGCTTCGACACGCTGGTGCCGATCGCGCTGGCCGCCGCCCTGTTCGGCCTGGGCGCGCTGCTCGAACACGTCGCGCCGTCCTGGGGCACCAGCGGCGGGCAGATGCTGGTGTGGGGCTTCTTCATCTCCACCGTGGTGCTGTTCCACGCCACGGTCACCATCAACTCGCTGGCGCACCGTTTCGGCCGCCAGCGGTTCAACACCGGTGACGACAGCCGCAACAACCTGTGGCTTGCGCTGCTCACCTTCGGCGAGGGCTGGCACAACAACCACCACTTCTTCCCCGGCACCGCGCGCCAGGGCTTCTACTGGTGGGAGATCGATGTGACCTGGTACGGCCTGCGGCTGATGGCGGCGCTGGGCCTGGTGCGCGACCTCAAACCCGTGCCGGCCTGGGTGCTGGCCAAGGCGGAGCACTGACATGCGTATCGCCGTGATCGGATCGGGCATCGCCGGCCTGGCCAGTGCCTGGTGGCTGAGCCAGCAGCACGAAGTGACGCTGTTCGAGGCCAACGACTACCTGGGCGGCCACACCCACACCCATCAGGTGCAGGTGGACGGCGCCAGCCACGCGGTGGACACCGGCTTCATCGTGTTCAACCCGCAGCACTACCCACTGCTCACCGCGCTGTTCGACGAGCTCAACGTGGCCTCCCAGCCCACCACCATGAGCTTTTCGGTGCATAGCGAGCGCAGCGGGCTGGAGTACAACGCCACCTCGCTGGACGGGCTGTTCTGCCAGCGTCGCAACCTGGTCTCCCCGCGGTTCTGGGGCATGCTCGGCGACCTGCGCCGCTTCTACCGCGAGGCGCCGGCGTTGCTGCACGGCGACGATGCAGGGCCTTCACTGGGGGACTACCTGCGCGCCGGCCACTATGGGCGCACCTTCATCGACGAGCACCTGCTGCCCATGGCCTCGGCGCTGTGGTCCTCGCCCACCGCCAGCCTGGAGGCCTTCCCGGCGCGCTACCTGGCGCAGTTCATGGCCAACCACCAGATGCTGCAGGTGAGTGGTCGCGCACCGTGGCGGGTGGTGCAGGGCGGCTCGGCGCGCTACATCGACGCGATGCGGCGGCGGTGGCAGGTACGCGAACGACTGGATTGCCGCGTGTTCGGCGTGGAGCGCCACGAACATGGGGTGCGCGTGCACAGCGCAGCCGGCCTGGAAGGCTTCGACCAGATGGTGCTGGCCTGTCACAGCGACCAGGCCCTGGCGCTGCTGTCCGATGCCGACCGCACCGAACGCAGCGTGCTCGGTGCGATCCGCTACCAGCCCAACGAAGTGGTGCTGCATACCGACGCGCGCCTGCTGCCGCGCAACCGCAAGGCCTGGGCCGCGTGGAACGCGCACGTACCGGCCAACCCGCTGGCGCCCTGCACGGTCAGCTATCTGATGAACCAGCTGCAGGGCATCGATACGCCCACCCCGCTGGTGGTCACCTTGAACCGCACAGCCGCCATCGACCCGGCCAAGGTGCTGCGCACGCTGCACTACGCGCACCCGGTACATGACCACGCGATGGTGGCGGCGCAGCAGCGCTGGGCCGAGATCCAGGGCCAGCGCCGCACCTGGTTTGCCGGCGCGTACTGGGGCTGGGGCTTCCACGAAGACGGTATCCGCAGTGCACGGCGCGTGGTCGATGCGCTGCAGGCGCTGGACGCCGAGTCGTACTGGCCGCTGGCCGAGGCGCAACCGGCATGAGCGCCAGCGCCCTTTACCGTGGCCGCATGCGCCACCGCCGCCATGCCCCGCACCCGCATGCGTTCGGTTACCCGGTGGCGCAGCTGCTGCTGGACCTGGACGAGATCGACACGCTGTTCGCGCGGCGCTGGCTGTGGTCGGTGGGACGCCGCAACCTGGCCGAATTCCGCCGCAGCGACTACCTCGGCGACCCGGAGCAACCGCTGGCCGACGCGGTACGCGCGCGCATCACTGCGGCATTGGGCCGCGCACCCCACGGCCCGATCCGCCTGCTCACCCACCTGCGTTACGCCGGCCACGTGTTCAACCCGGTCAGCTTCTACTACTGCTACGCCGACGATGGCCGCACGCTGGACTGCATCGTGGCCGAGATCACCAACACCCCGTGGAAGGAGCGGCACGCCTACGTGCTGCCGGTGGCCGCCGCCGATGCCAGCGGCCGCGCGCTGGCCTGGGAATTCGACAAGCAGTTCCATGTATCGCCCTTCATGGCCATGGACTGCCACTACCGCTGGCGCTTCACCGCGCCCGGTGACGACCTGCATGTGCACATGCAGGTGTGGCGCGCCGGCGTACGCCAGTTCGACGCCGATCTGGTGCTGCACCGCCACCCGATCACCGCGCGCAGCCTGGCCGGCGTGCTGCTGCGCTTCCCGCTGATGACCGTCCAGGTGGTGGCCGCCATCCACTGGCAGGCACTGCGCCTGTGGCTCAAGCGCACCCCCATCCATGACCACCCTTCGCTTGCAGGAAACGCCCATGAATGACATGACCCGCCCGGTTGCGCTGCTGACGCCCACGGCGCTGGAGCGCTTCCTGCGCGATCGCCTGCTGGCCCAGCTGGCGCCCCTGAGCGGCGGCTGCCTGCAGCTGCGTGATGCCACCGGCGATGTGCTGCTGGGCGATCCGGCGGCCACCCTGCGCGTCAGCGTGTGGGTGGATGACCCCGCTTTCTACCGGGCCGTGGCGGCCCAGGGCAGCGTGGGCGCGGGCGAGTCCTACATCCGTGGCGACTGGCACTGCAGCGACCTGGTGGCGCTGGTGCAGCTGCTGGTGCGCAACCGCGACCTGCTCGACGGCATGGAGCGCGGCGTGGCGCGCGTCGGCGGCTGGCTGCTGAAGGGTTGGAACCGGCTGCGCCGCAATACCCGCGAAGGCAGCCGCCGCAACATCGCCGCGCATTACGACCTGGGCAATCCGTTCTTCTCGCTGTTCCTGTCGCCGGACCTGATGTACTCCTCGGCGCTGTATGCCAGCCCGGCGGACTCGCTGGAAAATGCCTCGCGGCGCAAGCTGGCACGCATCTGCGCGCAGCTGCAGCTGCAGCCGGGCGACCACGTGGTGGAGATCGGCACCGGCTGGGGTGGGTTCGCGTTGTACGCGGCCGGCGAGATCGGCTGCCACGTCACCACCACCACCATCTCGGTGGAGCAGTACACCCTGGCCAAGGCGCGCGTGGAAGCGGCCGGCCTGCAGGACAAGGTCACGCTTCTGCTGAAGGACTACCGCGATCTGGACGGCCAGTACGACAAGCTGGTCTCCATCGAGATGATCGAGGCCATCGGTGCGCAGTACCTGGACACCTATTTCGACACGCTCACCCGCCTGCTCAAGCCCAACGGCCTGGCGCTGCTGCAGGCCATCACCATCGAAGACCAGCGCTACGAACAGGCGCGGCGCAGCGTGGACTACATCAAGCGCTTCGTGTTTCCCGGCAGCTTCATTCCCTCGATCAACGCGATCATGGCGGCCAAGACCCGCAGCAGCGACCTGCAGCTGATTGGCCAGCATGATTTCGGCACGTCCTACGCGCTCACCCTGCGCGCCTGGCGGCAACGCTTCCTGGCGCAGCTGCCGGCGGTGCGCGCGCAGGGCTTCGACGAACGCTTCATCCGCCTGTGGGAGTTCTACCTGGCCTATTGCGAAGGCGGCTTCCTGGAACGCTCCATCGGCGTGTCGCACCTGCTGATGGCGCGCCCGGGGTACCGGCCCGCCGCGCACGGCGAAGGCGGCTGAGATGGTGCGCTTCTGGGCCAACGTGATCGGCAACCAGCTGGTGTGGCTGTGCGCGGTGGTCGGCGCCGGGCACGGCCTGCGCTGGCCCGCGCTGCTGGCCGCCGGTGTGTACGTGGGCAGCCAGCTGGCGCTGTCGCCGCAGCCCGGCGTGGAACTGCGCCTGCTGGGCGTGGCGCTGCTGTGCGGCCTGCTGGTGGACGGCCTGGCCGGTGGCTCGGGCTGGGTGCAGTACGCGGCCGGCAATGGCCCGGCGTGGGTGGCCCCGGTGTGGATCCTGGCCTTGTGGGCGGCGTTCGCGATGACCCTGCCGGTGTCGTTTGCGGTGCTGCAGAAGCACCTGCGCATCGCCGCCCTGGTCGGGCTGCTGCTGGCACCACTGGCCTATCTGTCGGCGGCGCGTGGCTGGTCGGCGGTGAGTTTCGCTGCGCCACGCTGGCAGGGCGTGCTGCTGCTTGGCCTTGGCTGGTCGCTGGCGCTGCCGGTGCTAGCCGCGTGCGCACGTCATTGGCAGCGCACGTCGCACGCCCTTTCTGATAGAGCGGGAGAACACGCATGAAGTTGCTGTGGTGGGTATGGCTATACGCCGCGTTGATCATGAGCTGGGGCTGGTGGTGGCAGCGCCGTCACCAGAACATCGGCGTGGTCGATGTGCTGTGGGCCAAGGGCGTGGGCGCGTCGGCCCTGCTGCTGGCCGTGCTGGGCAGCGGCGCACCGGCACCGCGCATCGCCCTGGCGGTGCTCGGCGGGCTGTGGGGATCGCGGCTGGCGCTGCATCTGTGGCACCGCGTGCGCAGCGAACCCGAGGACGGCCGCTACCAGCACCTGCGCGCCCACTGGAACGGGCACCAGGGCAAGATCTTCGGCTTCTTCCAGTTCCAGGCGGGGCTGATCGTGCTGTTCGCGTTGCCGTTCGTTGCGGTCGCGCACAACCCCCAGCCCGATGACCTGCGCTGGATCCTGGCCGCCATCGCGGTCTGGCTGCTCAGCGTGGGCGGCGAAGCGCTGGCCGACCGCCAGCTGGCACGTTTCCGCGCCGACCCCGGCAACAAGGGCAAAACCTGCCGCGACGGGCTGTGGCGTTACTCGCGGCACCCCAACTACTTCTTCGAATGGCTGCACTGGTTCACCTACGTGCTGCTGGCCGTGCATTCGCCGCTGTGGTGGCTGGCCTGGTCCGGCCCGGTGGTGATGTACGTGTTCCTGCGCTGGGTCAGCGGCATTCCCTTCACCGAGGCCCAGGCACTGCGCAGTCGTGGCGAGGACTACCGCGACTACCAGCACACCACGCCGATGCTGTTCCCGTGGTTTCCCTCCCGCTCATCGAATACCCGCAAGGAGCCGTCCCCGTGAATGTCGCCAGTGACTACCTGCCCGCGCCTGACCACGCGCCGGGCCTGACCGGCCTGGCCGAGCGCGGCCTGCTGCCCGACGCGTTGCTGCGCCTGGGCATCCGCCGCCAATGCGAGGCACGCCTGCGCGAGGAACTGGCCGGTGGCCAGCAGGCGCAGTCGCAGCGCTTTGCCGCGCGCATCGCCGAACTGTCGCAGAGCGCGGTGGCCCTGCACGTGGACGCGGCCAACCGCCAGCACTACGAAGTGCCGGCCGGCTTCTTCGAACTGTGCCTGGGCAAGCGGCTGAAATACAGCAGCTGCTACTACCCCACCGGCAGCGAAACGCTGGACCAGGCCGAAGAGGCCATGCTCGCCCTGTACGGCCAGCGCGCACAGCTGGCCGATGGCCAGGACATCCTGGAACTGGGCTGCGGCTGGGGCTCGCTGACGTTGTGGATGGCCGAGCATTACCCCAACGCCCGCATCACCGCGGTGTCCAATTCCAACAGCCAGCGCGAGCACATCCAGGCGCAGTGCCGCCTGCGCGGGCTGGACAACGTCACCGTGCTGACCCGCGATGCCAATACCCTGGTGCTCGATGCGGCCGCCTTCGACCGCTGCGTGTCGATCGAGATGTTCGAGCACATGCGCAACTACCGGCAGCTGCTGCAGCGCATCCATGGCTGGCTGCGTCCGCAGGGCAAGCTGTTCGTGCACATCTTCGTCCACCGCACGCTCATGTACCCCTTTGAGACCGAGGGCGACGACAACTGGATGGGCCGGCACTTCTTCACCGGCGGCCTGATGCCTGCGGCCGACACCCTGCTGTGCTTCCAGCAGCACCTGCAGCTGCAGCAGCGTTGGCTGCTGGACGGCACGCACTACGAGCGCACCGCCAACCATTGGCTGGCCAACCAGGACCAGAACCGCGACGCGGTGCTGGAGATCATGCGCCAGTGCTACGGCGCACCCTCGGCGGCGTTGTGGGCACAACGCTGGCGCATG
Organism: Stenotrophomonas sp. 10N36; assembly: GCF_056395005.1. Taxonomy (NCBI): domain Bacteria; kingdom Pseudomonadati; phylum Pseudomonadota; class Gammaproteobacteria; order Lysobacterales; family Lysobacteraceae; genus Stenotrophomonas; species Stenotrophomonas sp. 10N36. Next base: position 61,811 of record NZ_JBFTIS010000008.1, read on the forward strand.
TTCTGGATGGCCTGCGCCGAGCTGTTCGGCTACCAGAACGGCCAGCAATGGCAGGTGGCCCACTACCTGTTCGACCGCCCGTGACCCCGCCTGCCATGAGGATCCTGCCATGCCTTACCGCGCCCTCGCTCCCCTGTTGCTGGCCAGCCTGATGCTGGGCTGCAGCGGCAATACCCGTCCCATCCCGCCCGTGGCACACGTGGACGTGCCGCGCTTCATGGGCGACTGGTATGTGATCGCCCATATCCCCAGCCGCCCCGAGCGCGAGGCGTTCGATGCGGTGGAGTCCTACGCGCTGCGCCCGGATGGACGCATCCAGACCACCTTCCGCTACCGCAAGGGCAGCTTCGATGCGCCGGTGAAGACCATGCACCCGATCGGCAAGGTCAAGCCTGGCACCAACGGTGCCGAGTGGGGCATGCAGTTCATCTGGCCGATCCAGGCCGAGTACGTGATCGTGTACCTGGACGACGGCTACCAGCAGACCATCGTGGGGCGCAGCAAGCGCGACTACATGTGGTTGATGGCGCGCACCCCGACCATTCCGGAGGCCGATTACACCGCCGCCATGACCCGGCTGGCCGCGCTGGGCTACGACCTGTCGCAGGTGCGCCGCGTGCCGCAGTCGGGTACCAAACCCGAGTAAGGCGTTCCGTGCCGTGCTTCTCAGGCCGTGAGAAGGCCCCGGGCGATACTGTCGTTATCAGCCCGTTGGGTGCCGGCCCCTGGCCGGGATGCCTGCGGGGCCTGCGCGGATCGGCCGCGCATGGGCAGGCGGACGCGAGGAGTCGGGCGTGGCGGACAAGTACTGCGATCTGGTCATGAAGGGCGGGATCACCAGCGGCATCGTGTATCCCAACGCGGTGCTGTCGCTGGCGCGCGAATACCGCTTCAAGAACATCGGCGGCACCTCGGCCGGGGCGATTGCCGCGGCGGTGGCCGCGGCGGCGGCACTGGGGGATCGCCGCCGCCACGCCGGCGAGGCGGTGGACGCACAGGTGGGTTTCCCCGGCCTGTCGGCGGTGTCGGCGCAACTGTCCACGCGCGGCTTCATCTACAGCCTGTTCCAGCCCGCGCACGGCGCGCGCACTGCCTACCGCCTGCTGGTGATGCTCACCGGCAAATCCAGCGTGCCGCGCAAGATCGCCTGCCTGCTGGCCGCCGTATTCGCCATCGCGCCGCTGGAACTGCTGGCGGCGTTGATCGGCCTGCTCGGCATCGGCTGGCTGGCCGGCGGCGTGGCGGGGGTGTGGGCGACGCTGCTGCCGTCGTTGCTGTGCGCCTACGGCGCCGGCGTGCTGGCGTCGGCGCTGCGGGTGGCGCGGGTGGCGCGGCGCAACCTGCTCGGGCTGTGCAATGGCAGCACCCAGGCCGACGCCGCCACCCCGGCCCTGACCGACTGGCTGCATGACCGCCTGCAGGCGCTGTCGGGCAAACCGCCGGGCCAGCCGCTCACCTTCGGCGACCTGCACCAGGCCCCGCGGTACCCCGGCGAGCCGGCCGGCGCGCAGGCCATCAGCCTGCAGATGATCACCACCTGCGTGTCGCATACCGAGCCGCGCACGTTGCCGTTCAATGCGGCGCATTTCTGGTTCCTGCGCGACGAGTTCGCGCAGTTGTTCCCGGCCAGTGTGGTGGAGTGGCTGGTGGCCCAGGCCGGCGCGCCCGAACAGGTCGATGGTCGCGCGTATTACCGCCTGGTCGATGGCGATCAGCTGCCGGTACTGGTGGCCACGCGCATGAGCCTGAGTTTCCCGCTGTTGATCAGCGCGGTGCCGCTGCACGAGCCGGCGCGTCGCGAGCGGCGCTGTGATCCGCAGCCGGAGGCGTCCGCACCGCACGACAACAGCAACGTCGCCGACAGCATGGAAGGCCTGACCAGCGGCGGCCAGAACTGTGGCCCGGTGATCACCGCCTTCCGGGTGTGCTGGTTCTCCGATGGGGGCATCAGCAGCAATTTCCCCATCCACCTGTTCGACGCGGCGTTGCCGCGCTGGCCCACGTTCGGCATCAATCTGGTGTATCCGCGCCATGCCGATGCGGTGAGCGTGCTGGACGCCGGCAGGCATGGCGTGCAGGCGCAGCTTGAACAGGCGGTGTTCCTGCCCACCGAGAACCGTCAGGGCTGGCAGCGCAGCTACCACGCCATTGCGCGGCCGCTGGCGGCCGCGGAGATGTCCGGCTTCCTGTTCTCGATCGTGTCGACCATGCAGAACTGGCGCGACGTGCTGCAGGCCCGCGCACCGGGGTATCGCGACCGCATCGTGCACGTGTCGCTGCAGGGCGACGAAGGTGGCATGAACCTGGACATGCCGCAGGACGTGCTGAGCCGCATCGCCGCCAAGGGCAGCGTGGCGGGCGAACGCTTCTGCGGGTTCTCCTTCCAGAACCACTACTGGATCCGCTGGCGCAACCTGGCCTCCGCCTATCAGCGTTACACGCTGGAGATCGCCCGCACCGACGATCCCGCGCAGCGCGTGGCCGCCTGGCGTGATGCGTACCAGAGCGTGGCCACCGGCGAACCGCCGCCGCCGTCGTACCGGCTGGGCTCGGAGGACAAGCGGCGCGCATCCCAGCAGCTGTGGCGGCTGATGGTCGAGCAGGGCCAGGCCTGGGAAGACCTCGGCCCCGACCTCACCGACGGCGCACCGCGCCCGCTGCCGCAGATGAAGGTCACGCCGATTTACTGAGCCGGGAGGGACGCAGGCCGGGCAACGCACAAAACGTCGCCTTCCCCGTATTGCCGCCCGCTCAGCCACCGGTAGAGCCGACCGTTGGTCGGCTGCGCATGAAACGTGACATGTCCGGTAGAGCCGACCGTTGGTCGGCTGCCCATCAACCACAACCATCGCGATGGCCCCCAACGGTCGGCACCCCTCATTTATGCTCTTTAGCGCACCGCTCTCACAGGATGGAACCGCATGACCCCACGCACGGCCTTGCTGCAGACACTCGAACACCTCGACGCACTCGACCCCGACCACCTGCCGGTGGTCCCGCTGGATGCCTATTTCACGGGCAATGACCAGGAGGAATCGATCGCACCGAACCAATGGGAGTTCGGGCGCCCGCCCATCCGCGAGCTGCACGCACGCTTCCAGGCCATCGCCGCGCGCCCGGACGTACAGGGTGTGTATGTCGGCCTGCACCAGGACTGGGGCATGGCACTGGAAGACGACACCGAGTGGCCGGCAGCGGAGAACATCCACATCCTCACCTCCGCTGACGAACCCACCGTGCTGTCATGGCTGGACGGTCTGGAATCGGACGGCGCCAGTGTAGGCTGGCCGTACGGCCAGCATGCCGCGGCACCTGTGCCGGCCGAGGGTTTCCAGGTCTTTTCGGTGTTCTGGGATTAGCGATCGACGCCGATGGATTGCACGCAATCCCACCCTGACCAATTGCACACGCCCGGTAGAGCCGACCGTTGGTCGGCTGCCTTTCGCATCGAACATTCCCGGTGTCGGACGCAAGTCGACCAACGGTCGACTCTACCTGCGCTGGGGGCAAACATTGCCGGCGCTGGATGCAATTCGACCAACGGTCGACTCTACCCGCATCGGGGTCAAACATTGCCGGCATCAGAGGTAGAGCCGACCGTTGGTCGGCTGCCCTTCGCATCGGAGTCGAACATTCCCGGCGCCGGACGCAAGTCGACCAACGGTCGACTCTACCTCCGTGGGGTCAAACATTCCTGGTGTCGGACGCAAGTCGACCAACGGTCGACTCTACCTCCGTAGGTCGAACATTCCTGGCGCCGGATGCACGTCGACCAACGGTCGACGCTACCCGCGGCCTGGTAGCTGCGCGAATGCGCGTTGCATGCAATCTTCGCGCGGGCACACGCGGCAACCCGGGCCGATGGAGACCGAGTTGCCCGGGCTCTGGATGTCCAGGCCGCGCGAGTAAATCAGCCGTTCGGCATGCTGCAGGTCGCAGCCCAACGCCACTGCGAAGGTTTTACGCGGTTGCCCGTGCCCGATCGGGCCGCTGCTCACCTGCCGCGCCAACCAGAAATGGCGGCGCCCGTCGGGCATGCGTGCGGTCTGGGTCAGTACCCGGCCCGGCTGGTTGAACGCCTCGTACACGATCCACAGCGGGCACGACCCGCCCACCTGCGAGAAGTGGAAGTCGGTAGCCGAGTGCCGCTTGGACACATTGCCGGCGCGGTCCACGCGGATGAAGAAGAACGGCAGCCCCGGCGCACTGCGCCGCGCCAGCGTGCTCAGCCGGTGGCACACCGCTTCGAAGCCCACCCCGAAGCGGTGCGCCAGCGCATCGATGTCATAACTGCTGTGCTCGGCCGCACGCAGGAACTGCGCATACGGCATCACCAGCGCGCCGGCGAAGTAGTTGGACATGCCGATCCGCGCCTGCGCGATCTGCTCCGGTTCGCGGAAGCCGGCGCGCGCGACCACCGCATCGATCTGCGCCGCATAGCCCAGCAGCGCCAGCTCGGCGGCCATCTGGAACGCCTGCTGGCCCGGCTCCAGGTAGTCAGGCAGCCACAGCGTGCGGCTACCCCCGTCGTAGACCCGCTTCTCGCGACCGGCCTGCAGCGGCGCCACCTCCACCAGCACCCCGTGGCGGTCGGCCAGCAGCTGGCGCAGCCGCGGCGCCACGTGCCCGGCCACCAGCCCCCACTCCCCGAACAGCTGCTCGGCCAGGTCGTCCAGCTCGGGGATGTGGTTGTGCATGCGGTTGAAGAAGTCGCGCACCTGGTCGCCGGCGGGCAGCGCCTGCCCGGCATGCACGTCGCCCAGCTGGAACTCCAGCGCGGCGGCATGCTCGCGCAGCATCAGGTGGCGGCGGTGCAGGTCGAGCAGGGCACGGCTGATCTGCGGCAGGTTGCCCGCCATCGCGCGCAGTTCGGTGCTGCTGACATCGGCCAGGCCCAGGTCGCGCAGGGTCTCGCCCAACGCTTCCTGCAACGCGCCGGGCTCATCCACGTCGAACAGCCCGGAAACGTCGCCCAACACCTCGCGTAGCTTCTGCTGCACCGCCGGCGTCAGCGGGCGCTTGTTGCGCTCCATCTGGTTCAGGTAGCTGGCCGACAGCCCCAGCGCCCGGGCCAGCTCAACCTGGCTGTAGCCGCGCTGCTCCCGCAGCTTCAGCAGGCGCAGGCCGATCTGACGATGAGTGGGCTGGCTATTCACAGAATTCACAAGAATCGTAGCGGGCATTGGCCAGATTAAGCGTATACAGCCCGGAAATCGAGGATGGCCCTGTGAATAATGCCAACAACTTTCGAGCCCCCGGGATTGTCCATGACCGTTGCAGCGCCCCGTATCCGCATGTTGATCGATGGCCAGTTCATCGAATCGGCCAGCTCGCACTGGCAGAACGTGGTCAACCCGGCCACCCAGGACGTCCTGGCCCAGGTCCCGTTTGCCACCGTAGGCGAGGTCGACGCCGCCGTCGCCTCGGCCAAGGAAGCCTTCAAGACCTGGCGCAAGACCCCGATCGGCACCCGCGCGCGCATCTTCCTGAAGTACCAGCAGCTGATCCGCGAGCACATGAGCGAGCTGGCCCACATCCTCAGCGCCGAGCAGGGCAAGACCGTGCCGGATGCCGAAGGCGATGTGTTCCGTGGCCTGGAAGTGGTCGAGCACGCGGCCGCCATCGGCAACCTGCAGCTGGGCGAACTGGCCAACAACGTGGCCAACGGCGTGGACACCTACACCCTGCTGCAGCCGCTGGGCGTGTGCGCGGGCATCACCCCGTTCAACTTCCCGGCGATGATTCCGCTGTGGATGTTCCCGATGGCCATCGCCACCGGCAACACCTTCATCCTCAAGCCGTCCGAGCAGGACCCGATGGTCACCATGCGCCTGGTCGAACTGGCGCTGGAAGCCGGCATTCCCAAGGGCGTGCTCAACGTCGTGCACGGCGGCGAAGAGGTGGTTAATGCCATCTGCGATCACCCGGATATCAAGGCTGTTTCGTTCGTCGGTTCCACCCGCGTCGGCACCCACGTGTACAACCGCGCCTCGCTGGCCGGCAAGCGCGTGCAGTGCATGATGGGCGCCAAGAACCACGCCGTGGTGCTGCCGGATGCGAACAAGGAACAGAGCCTCAACGCGATGGTCGGTGCCGCCTTCGGTGCGGCCGGCCAGCGCTGCATGGCCGCCTCCACCCTGGTGCTGGTCGGCGAAGCACGCGAGTGGGTGCCGGACTTGGTGGCCAAGGCCAAGACGCTGAAGGTCAGCGGCGGCAGTGTCGCCGGTACCGATGTCGGTCCGGTGATCTCCTGCGCCGCGCGTGAGCGTGTCGAAGGCCTGATCGCCTCGGGCGTGGAGCAGGGCGCCAAGCTGGTGCTCGATGGCCGCAACCCGCAGGTCGATGGCTTCGAGAAGGGCAACTTCGTTGGTCCGACCATCTTCGCCGGCGTGACGCCGGGGATGCGCGTGTACGACGAGGAAATCTTCGGGCCGGTGCTGGTGATCCTGGAAGCGGACACCCTGGAAGATGCCATCGCACTGATCAACGCCAACCCCAACGGCAACGGCACCGCGCTGTTCACCCAGTCCGGCGCGGCCGCCCGCAAGTTCCAGGAAGACATCGACGTCGGCCAGGTCGGCATCAACGTGCCGATCCCGGTGCCGGTGCCGCTGTTCTCGTTCACCGGCTCGCGTGCCTCCAAGCTCGGCGACCTGGGCCCGTACGGCAAGCAGGTGGTGATGTTCTACACCCAGACCAAGACCATCACCTCGCGCTGGTTCGATGACGAGACGCTGGGTCATGGCGTCAACACCACCATCAGCCTGAAGTAAGCAACAGCAACAACGGAGTTCGACCATGAGCCACTCGATGACGACGGAACTCGACGAAGCGCAGCAGGCCTATAGAGAGGCAGCGCGTGACTTCGCCCAGGCCGAACTGGCGCCGCACGCCGCGCGATGGGATGCGGAGGGCATCTTTCCGCGCGAGGCGATCGCCAAGGCAGGGGAACTCGGGTTCTGTGGTTTGTACATGGATCCCGAGGTCGGTGGCAGCGGCTTGAGCCGTCTGGACGCCGCCGTCGTCATCGAGGAGCTCGCCAATGTGGATCCGTCCACGGCGGCCTATGTCAGCATCCACAACATGGCGTCGTGGATGGTGGCCAAGTGGGGCCAGGAGAGCCTGCGTGCCGCGTGGGGTGCAGACCTCTCGTCCGGCACCAAGCTGGCCTCGTATTGCCTGACCGAACCGGGTGCCGGTTCGGATGCCGCCTCGCTGAAGACCAGCGCGGTGCGTGACGGCGACGATTACGTACTCAATGGCTCCAAGGCCTTCATCTCCGGCGCCGGTGCCACCGAACTGCTGGTGGTGATGGCGCGTACGGGTGGCCCGGGCGCGGGCGGCATCAGCGCGATCGCGGTGCCGGCCGATTTGCCGGGCATCAGCTACGGCCGCAAGGAAGAGAAGATGGGCTGGAACAGCCAGCCGACCCGTGGCATCACGTTCGAGAACGTGCGCGTGCCGGTCAGCCATCTGCTCGGCGAGGAGGGCAGCGGTTTCAAGCTGGCCATGAAGGGCCTGGACGGCGGCCGCATCAACATCGCCGCCTGTTCGCTGGGCGCTGCCCAGGGTGCACTGGATGCCGCCCGCCGTTACATGGGCGAGCGCCGCCAGTTCGGCAAGGCGTTGTCGGAGTTCCAGGCGCTGCAGTTCAAGCTGGCCGATATGGCCACCCAGCTGGTTGCCGCCCGGCAGATGGTGCATACCGCGGCGCGCAAGCTCGATGCCGGTGCCAGCGATGCGAATGTGTGGTGCGCGATGGCCAAGCGCTTCGCTACCGACGCCGGCTTCAACATCTGCAACGACGCGCTGCAGATCCACGGCGGCTACGGCTATATCCGCGAATACCCCATTGAACGGTTGCTGCGCGACTCGCGCGTGCACCAGATCCTGGAGGGCACCAACGAGATCATGCGTGTGATCGTGGCCCGCCACCTGCTCAATACCGACGAGGAACTGCGATGATCGACTGGCGCACGCATGATCACACCGGCCTGAAGGTCGACGCCGATGGCCACGTTGCCGTGGTGACGCTGGACAACCCGCCGGCCCACACCTGGACCGTGCACAGCCTGTCGGCGCTGCGCGACCTGGTGGGCGCACTCAATGCCGACAATGGCATCTATGCGCTGGTGATCACCGGCGGCGGCGAGAAGTTCTTCTCGGCCGGTGCCGACCTCAAGCAATTCGCCTCCGGCGACAAGGCTGCGGCGCGCGAAGCGGCGCGCCGTTTCGGCGAAGCGTTCGAAGCGCTGTCCGGCTTCCGTGGCGTGTCCATTGCCGCCATCAACGGCTACGCGATGGGCGGTGGCCTGGAATGCGCGCTGGCCTGCGACCTGCGCATCATCGAAGAACACGCCCAGGTGGCGCTGCCAGAGGCCACCGTGGGCCTGCTGCCGTGCGCCGGTGGCACCCAGAACCTGCCGCGCCTGGTGGGCGAGGGCTGGGCCAAGCGGATGATCCTGCTGGGCGAACGCATTGATGCCGATACCGCCGTGCGCATCGGTCTGGCCGAAGAAAAGGTCGGCAAGGGCGAAGCCAAGGCCTTGGCGCTGGAATGGGCGCACAAGGCCGGCAAGCAGAGCCCGACCAGCATCGCGGCCTGCAAGACCCTGGTGCAGGCCACCCGCAGCGGCACCCACGCCTCGGCGCTGGTGGCCGAGCGCGAGGCCTTCGTGGACCTGTTCGACCGTGCCGACCAGGCCGAGGGCGTCAACGCCTTCCTGGAAAAGCGCGCCCCGCAGTGGAAGAACGCATGAGCACGCCGGCCGCCAGCGACGAGGCCCCGGTGCTGTTCGAAGAACGCGCGGCCGCCAACGGCACGCGCATCGGCATTGCCACGCTCAACGCACCGCGCACCCTCAATGGGTTCTCGCTGCCGATGGCGCATCTGCTGCGCGAACGGCTCGATGCCTGGGCCCGCGATGACGGCATTGCGCTGGTGGTGTTGCAGGGCGCGGGCGAGAAGGCGTTCTGCGCCGGCGGCGACCTGCACAGCCTGTACCGCAGCATGGTCGACTACCGCGACGCCGGAAAGACCGACATCCGTGACAACGCCTACGCCGCCGAATTCTTCGACGTCGAATACCGCGTCGACTACGCCATCCATACCTATCCCAAGCCGATCCTGTGCTGGGGCCACGGCATCGTGATGGGCGGCGGCATCGGGCTGATGTCCGGCGCCAGCCACCGCGTGGTCAGCGAGCGCTCCAAGCTGGCGTTCCCGGAGATCACCGTGGGCCTGTTTCCCGACGTGGGCGGCAGCTGGTTGCTGCCGCGCGTACCGGGCAAGGGCGGCTTGTTCCTGGCGTTGACCGGTGCGCCGCTCAACGCCGGCGATGCGATCTATGCCGGCCTGGCCGACATCCACATCGCCGAAGCGCAGCGGGGGGCCGTCTTCAACGCGCTCACGCAGGTGCACTGGAGCGACGACGCCAAGCGCAACCACGACCAGCTCGATGCACTGCTGCAGCAGCACGCCAGCGACGCGGCCACCGGCCCGCTGCTGCGCAACGCGGCGGCCATCGACGCCCTGTGCACCGGCGACGACGTGCCGGCCATCGTGGCGGCCATCACTGCGCTGCAGACCGATGACCCGTGGCTGCAGACCGCGCAGGCCACGCTGGCCGCCGGTGCACCCGGCTCGGCGCGGCTGGCGTTCGAGCTGCAGCGCCTGGCCGAGGGCGCAACGCTGGCCGAGGTCTATCGCATCGAATACATCGCCGCGCTGCATGCGACTGCCCATGGCGATTTCGCCGAAGGCATCCGCGCGCTGCTGATCGACAAGGACCGCACCCCGCAGTGGCAGCCGCGTACGTTGGCCGACGCCACCACGCCGTGGGCCCAGACCTTCTTCGTTTCGCCGTGGTCGGACGCCGCGCATCCGCTGGCCGACCTCGGCACCTCCGTCCCTGAAAGGAGCCACGCATGAGCCGTATTGCATTCATCGGGTTGGGCAACATGGGTGGCCCGATGGCCGCCAACCTGGCCAAGGCCGGCCACGCCGTGCGGGTGTTCGACCTGGTGCCTGCCGCCGTGCAGGCCGCCGTTGATGCCGGTGCCACCGCCGCACATTCCGCGCTGGACACCCTGACCGACGCCGAGATCGTGATCTCGATGCTGCCGGCCAGCCGCCACGTCGAAGGCGTGTACCTGGGCGATGACGGCCTGCTGGGCGACATCCCGGGCGGCGCGCTGGTCATCGACTGCAGCACGATCGCCCCGGCCACCGCGCGCAAGGTGGCCGAAGCGGCCGCGGCGCGTGGCCTGCAGATGCTCGACGCGCCGGTCTCCGGCGGTACGGCCGGTGCGCAGGCCGGCACGCTGACCTTCATCGTCGGCGGCGAGGAAGAGGCGCTCGAACGTGCGCGCCCGATGCTGCAGGCGATGGGCAAGAACATCTTCCACGTAGGCGCCAGCGGTGCAGGCCAGGTGGCCAAGCTGTGCAACAACATGGCGTTGGGCGTGATCATGGCCGTCACCGGCGAATCGATCGCCCTCGGTGTCGCGCACGGGCTGGACCCGAAGGTGCTGTCGCAGATGATGGCGGTCAGCACCGGCCGCAGCTGGGCCACCGAAGTGTGCAACCCGTGGCCCGGCGTGCTGGAAAACGCCCCGGCCTCGCGCGGCTACAGCGGCGGCTTCGGCAGCGACCTGATGCTCAAGGACATGGGCCTGGCGGTGGAAGCGGCGATGAGCGTCGGCGCCTCGATCCCGCTCGGCGAACTGGCCCGCAACCTGTACTCGATGAACCACCAGGCCGGCCGGGGCAAACTGGATTTCTCCAGCGTCGTGCAGCTGATCGCCAACGAAAAGTAACGGCGTAGTGCCGGGCTCTGCCYGGCAACCTCATGAAAAGGGACGCCACCGGGCACTGCCGGGCTCTGCCCGGCAACCTCATGAACCCGGACACGACCCGGCGCTGCCGGGCTGCCCGGCAACCGCATGAACCCAAACACGACCGGGTAGGCAACGACCGTTGGTCGTTGCCCGCCACACCAGACGCATCCCGTGGGCGCACCCACGGGATCCACCGCGGTGGGATGGGCGGTTGCCAGGCTATCGAGCCAGGCAGCCGCCCATTTTTTACCCGTGCGTCAGGTGCCGCCCGTAGGCCGGCACGGTACCCGTGGCATCAGGCAACGGTCAGCGTCACGTCGATGTTGCCGCGGGTCGCGTTGGAGTACGGGCACACGATGTGCGCCTTCTGCACCAGTTCTTCCACCTGCTCGCGCGGCAGGCCCGGCACGCTGATCTCCAGCGCCACTTCGATGCCGAAGCCGGTCGGGATCTGGCCGATGCCCACCTTGCCGGTGATCGCCGTCTCGGCCGGCAGCGCAACCTTGGCCTGGCCGGCCACGAACTTCAGCGCGCCCAGGAAGCAGGCCGAGTAGCCGGCGGCGAACAGCTGTTCCGGGTTGGTGCCCGGGCCGCCCGCGCCGCCCAGCTCGCGCGGGGTCGACAGCTGCACGTCCAGCACGTTGTCGGACGAGGTGGCGTGGCCTTCACGGCCGCCGGTAGCGGTGGCGGTGGCGGTGTACAGAACCTTTTCGATGGACATGGGAATCTCCTGTGGCGTGGAATGGGGTGGGCCAGATGGCAGGTGTACTTTGACCGGTCCGGGGGTACGTTGGGTTACATTTCGTCTGTCAAACTTGACCAGGAGTCCAGAATGGTCGATCGCCTCCAGTCCCTGCTGAGCCGTTTTGCGGTCAGCGCCGAAGTCTTCCACGCCGGTCCGCTGTGCGGCATCAACGACCTGTCCGCCGATGGCGAACGCGGCCAGCTGCACCTCATCCGCGAGGGCCAGGTGCGCGTGGAGCACGCCGACGGCAGCGTGCTGCAGATCGACCAGCCCAGCGTGCTGCTGTATCCGCGCCCGCTGGCGCATCGCTTTGTCACCGATCCCCAGCGCGGCGCTGACTTCGCCTGCGCCCACCTGCAGTTCGAAGGCGCCGGCAACAACCCGGTCGCCGCCGCGCTCCCGCCGGTCATCTGCCTGCCGTTGGACCAGCTTTACGGTGGCCAGCCCATCCTGTCGGTGTTGTTTGAAGAAGCCTTCGCCCAGCGCTGCGGCCGCCAGGCGCTGCTCGACCGTCTGTTTGAAGTGGTGTTGATCCAGATCCTGCGCGCGCTGATGGAAAGCGGCCAGTTGCGCGTGGGGCTGCTGGCCGGCATGGCCCATCCGCGCCTGCGCCACGCGCTGGTGGCCATGCACGAGGCACCGGCCGACGAATGGACGCTCGAATCGCTGGCCCAGCGTGCCGGCATGTCACGCAGCGCGTTCGCCGACAGCTTCCGCGACACCATCGGCAGCACGCCCGGCCACTACCTGCAGGGCTGGCGCACGCGGCTGGTGCAGCAGGCCTTGCGCAAGGGGCAGCCGCTCAAGCGCATCGCCATCGATGTGGGGTATGGCAGCGAAGCGGCGCTGTCGCGCGCCTTCAAGGCGCAGACCGGGCAGTCGCCGCGGGAGTGGAAGCAGGCCGCGGTGACTGCCCGCATTGCATGAGTAACATGACGGTGCAGCCATCCAATCGACAAGGCAGGGACGCGATGTACAGCCTACGCGCGCAGATCATCCTCAGCGTCAACCGTGCCCTGCTGGGCGAGGTGTTCCCCGCGCTTGTCGGCGTGGCTTGCCAGCCCGACGGTATTACGGCGTTCGAACTGGTGTTCTTCGTCGATACGCCGTCGGTCGAGGACTGGCGCGAGGATATCTCGTGCATCGAGACCGAAGTCATCGCCGACTTTCCTGCCGACATGGTGATCACCCACCGGATCGTGGCATCGGCACAGGCGGCGGTATCCGGCGACGGCTTCCTGATCTTCCTGCGTAAACGGCAACCCTGACGGCGGGCGCTGCTCGCCCTAGATCGCCCACTCCCGATCCGTGGTGAACATGATCGTCAGCCACCGATCGGTGGACTCCTCGCCCAGCGCCTCGCCGATCTCATCGCGCAGGCGGTCCCATTCCAGCAGCGCACGCGGCGGGTCGTCGGCGCGCACCACGAAGAACAACTCGATCTGCTCGCCACGCCCCACCTTGGCCACGTAGCTGCGGTATTCCAGGAAACCGTGCCGGGCCACGATGTCGCGCGCCACGGCATCCACGTGCGCCTGCAGGTCCACCGGGGTGATCAGCAGGATGTCCGACAGCGCCTGGCGCACTGTGCCCAGCGGCGCCACCATCACGAACAGGCACACCACCAGCAGGATGGCCGGATCGATGTAGGGCACCAGCCACGCCCAGCGCGTGCCGCCCAGCAGCCAGCCGCCGATGAAGGCGACCAGGTAGGCCGCCGACATGCTGGCCGACACCACCCAGTTCTTGCCGTCCAGCGCGATGAACTCCGAGCCGATGCTGCGGTTGACGCGCCGGATGAACACCGCCAGCCCGATCTCGGCAATGATCGACAGCACAGCGAACAGGATCGCCGGCCCCAGCGCGATCTCGCGCCCGCCCGACATCAACGCGTCCACCGCATTGACCGCCGCATACAGCGCCGCGCCGATCATCAGCGTGCCGCTGACCCCCAGCACGATCGGTTCCAGGTGCCAGAAACCCATGGTGAAGCGCTGGTTCAAGCGCGACTGCAGGGTATCCACGTTGGTCGACATACTGATCAGCCGCACCACCAGCAGCGACAGCCAGGTCATCACCACGTCGATCAACCCGTAGATGCCGTCGAAGATGATCAGCGAGGAGTTGGCCAGGAAGCCAAACACCACGGCGGCGGCCGCCATGGCCAGCGATGCGGCGATGGACAGGCGCAGCACGCCTTGCTCGGTGGTGGGGTCGAACGCGCGGGGGCGGGGCGGGGTCATCGGGCATCGGGCAGTGCAGGAGCGTGCATTCTCCCCCGAGGCGCCCGTCGCGCGGGTACCGGCGAGGCGGGATTCGGTTCCGGCCCACGGGCCTGCCCTCGGGCAGCGTTCATTCCAAGCAGGTAAACTATTGATTGCGCTGGCAATGCCAGCAGTATCCGACGCTCCGCCCGATGACCCTGCCCGCCACCGACGCCGCCGCGCGTTACGCCGCCTCCCTGCGCCTGTCCGTCGCCCCGATGATGGACTGGACGGACCGCCATTGCCGGTACTTCCACCGGATGCTGGCCCCAGGTGCGCGGCTGTACACCGAGATGGTGCACGCCAATGCGGTGATCCACGGCGACCGCGAGCGCCTGCTCGGGTATGACGGCAGCGAACATCCGCTGGCCCTGCAGCTGGGGGGCAGCGACCCGGCCCTGCTCGCGCTGGCCGCGCGCATCGCCCAGGACTGGGGCTATGACGAGGTCAACCTCAACTGCGGCTGCCCCTCCGACCGGGTCCAGGCCGGGCGCTTCGGTGCCTGCCTGATGCGCGAGCCGACCCTGGTGGCTGAGTGCGTGGCGGCCATGGTCGCGGCGGTGGACATCCCGGTCACGGTGAAGTGCCGGCTGGGCGTGGATGAAGACAACGACTATGAAACCTTCCGTAACTTCGTCGATCAGTCTGCCAACGCGGGCAGTGCGATGTTCATCGTGCACGCCCGCAATGCGTGGTTGAAGGGGCTGTCGCCCAAGGAAAACCGCGAAGTGCCGCCGCTGCGCTACGACTGGGCCCACCGGCTCAAGGCCGACCGCCCGGCGCTGCAGATCGTGCTCAACGGGGGCCTGGCCACCGTGGAGGCGGCGCAGGCGCAGCTGCCGGCGCTGGACGGGGTGATGCTGGGCCGCGCGGCCTACCACGACCCCTACGTGCTGCATCAGCTGGAGGCCGCCCAGACCGGCGCACCCGTGCAGCCGCGCGAAGCACTGCTGCGGGCCATGCGCCCGTACATCGAGGCGCAGCTGGGCCGCGGTCTGGCCCTGAAGCACATCACCCGCCACCTGCTCGGCCTGTTCCACGGCCAGCCCGGGGGCCGCGCGTTCCGCCAGGTGCTCAGCGAGGGCGCGCACCGCGCGGGCGCCGATTGGGCGCTGATCGAGCATGCGCTGGCGGTGACCCGCGCCCAAGCCGAACGCGTCGCCGCGTGAGGCGCGTCACCTTGTCGGCTTGACAAGGCACCCACTTTAGCCGCCAATTTTCACTTAGATGAACGGCGCCGAGGTGCGACCGGAAAAGTTCAGACCGGATTCACTGCGTAAAACCAAGAATTCGCTAAAGATTCGTAAAGCGCCGGCCCAGGCCGGCGGCTCCGATTCACAACTTTTGAACGTTTCGCTGTGCTCCGCTAGGATCAAACCGATGCTCTCCGTGACCCGCCAACGCCGTCTTGCCGTCCTCGCCCTGCTGGCGACGGGCGCCGCTGCCTCCATCGGCAGTGTGTCGGCGCAGGAACCGACCCCGGATCCCGCCCGCGGTGAGGCCATGGTGCGGGCTGCACGCGGCGCAGCGCCGGAACGTTCGCTGTCCGATGCGGTCCGCCGCGTCCAGCGCACCACCGGCGGCCACATCCTGGGGGCCGAACGGGTGCCCTACGACGGCCGCGACATCAACCGGGTCAAATACATGGACGATCGTGGTCGGGTCCGCTACATGGACGACCCCGCGCCGGCGCGTTCACAGCCCCGCGCACCGCGATCGGATATGTCTTCACTACGCGGCGATAACCCCTGAACAGGGATAGTTGTCGTAATCAACTGTATTTCACTGGCCCCCGGCCATACCCAGGACACTAGGGAGAGTTCATGCGTATCCTTCTGGTCGAAGACGAAGCCCCGCTGCGGGAAACCCTGGCCGCCCGGCTCAAGCGCGAAGGTTTTGCCGTCGACGCTGCGCAGGACGGTGAGGAAGGTCTGTACATGGGCCGCGAAGTGCCGTTCGACGTCGGCATCATCGATCTGGGCCTGCCCAAGATGTCGGGCATGGAACTGATCAAGGCGCTGCGCGATGAGGGCAAGAAATTCCCCGTGCTGATCCTTACCGCACGTTCGAGCTGGCAGGACAAGGTCGAAGGGCTCAAGCAGGGCGCCGACGATTACCTGGTCAAGCCGTTCCATGTCGAGGAACTGCTGGCCCGCGTCAACGCGCTGCTGCGCCGTGCCGCTGGCTGGAGCAAGCCCACGCTGGAATGCGGGCCGGTTGCGCTGGATCTTGCCGCGCAGACGGTCAGCGTCAGCGGCAGCAACGTGGACCTCACCAGCTACGAGTACAAGGTGCTGGAATACCTGATGATGCATGCCGGTGAACTGGTCTCCAAGGCCGACCTCACCGAACACATCTACCAGCAGGATTTCGACCGCGACTCCAACGTGCTGGAAGTGTTCATCGGCCGCCTGCGCAAGAAGCTCGATGCCGACGGCGAACTCAAGCCGATCGAAACCGTGCGTGGCCGGGGCTACCGCTTCGCCATTCCGCGCAACGAGGGCTGAGCCGCTAGTCGGGCGAAGGGATGATGTCAGGCCGTCTGTGGTTCTTTAAACGCTGGCGGCCGCGCTCATTGCAGGCGCGCCAGCTGCTGGCCGCCTCGGTCGGCCTGGTCGCGTTTCTGGCCATCGCTGGCTACGCGCTGGATGCGGCATTTGCCGATACCGCGCGTGCCAACCTGCGCGAGCGGCTGAAGAACTATGCCACCGCCTATGCGGCCGGCATCGACTTCACCCGCGACCGCTCGCTGTACATCCGCGAACAGCCGCCGGATCCACGTTTCGACGTGCCCGGCAGCGGTCTGTACCTGCAGGTAGTGATGCCCGGCGGCAAGGGCAACTCGATGTCCGCCGAAGGCCCGATGCTGCCCACCGTGGGCGGTGGCCTGCTGGCCCCGCGCCAGGAGGTGTTCGAGGGCCCGCTGCCGATGATCCAGATCGATGGCAGCCAGGGCTCGGTGTACCGCTACGGGCTGGGCCTGGTGTGGGATGCCGACGCCGACCCGGCTACTGAATTCCCGTACACCATCTACGTGATGGAAGACTCGCGCGCGCTTGGCGCGCAGCTGCGCGTGTTCCGCGGCCGCGTCTGGTTCTGGATGGGCGGCGCCGGTCTGATCCTGCTGATGCTGCAGACGGTGATTCTGCAGTGGAGCCTGCGCCCGATGCGGCGCGTGATCACCGAGTTGACCAAGGTGCAGCGCGGCGAGACCGAGCGCATGAGCGAGCGCCATCCGCGTGAGCTGGAACCGCTGACCGACAGTATCAACGCCTTCATTGAAAGTGAGCGCGAGAATCTCGAGCGCCAGCGCAACACCCTGGCCGATCTTGCGCACAGCCTGAAAACGCCCTTGGCCGTGCTGCGTACGCAGCTCGATAGCGGCGCGCAGGACCAGGACCTGCGCCAGGAGTTCGACGTGCAGCTGCGGCGCATGAACAACCTGGTGTCCTACCAGCTGGCGCGCGCGGCCTCGTCGGGGCACAAGTTGTTCTCGGCACCGCTGCCGATCGAGTCCAACGCCGAGGAAATCGTGCGCGGGCTGGAGAAGGTGTACGCCGGCAAGGGCGTGCTGTGCGAATTCGATATCGACGAAGGCGCGCGCTTCCACGGTGAGCCGGGCGACCTGCAGGAACTGCTCGGCAACCTGCTGGAAAACGCCTTCAAGTGGGCCAAGCGCCGCGTGCTGCTTACCGCCAAGCCGTTGCCGGCCCCGGGCGCACGCCGCGCCGGGCTGGTGCTGTCGGTGGACGACGATGGCCCGGGCATCGCCCCGGAAGACATCGCCAAGGTGCTGCAGCGGGGCGTCCGCGGCGACGAGCGCGTGCAGGGCCATGGCATCGGCCTGTCGATCGTGCAGGACCTGATCAAGGATTACCGCGGCGAACTGCAGGTCAAGCGCTCGCCGGAGCTGGGCGGCGCGCGGTTCGAAGTGAAGCTGCCGCCGGGACCGTGATCGCGGCGCGGTTGCGAGCGATTACCGCGGGGGCCGGCAATGCATCGACCAACGGTCGATGCCTACCGGACGTGGCCAACGCGCCAAGCACGGGGCCGGTACGAAAATCCCCCAACATCCCACGGTAGGTACCGACCGTTGGTCGGTACGAAAAACGATCAGCGCACCGCGGTAGGTACCGACCGTTGGTCGGTACCCGGCAATCCCGGCGAAGCCCCATAAAACCGACGCAGATGCGCGGCCACGCCCGGCATCTCCTGCGCCAACATCTCAGGCGCAGAGAAGTGGTACTCGGTCGCCACCGCGAAGAACTCTTCGGGCGCTTCCGCCGCATACGGGTCGATCAGCGTCTCCCGGCCACGGTCCACCCGGGCGCAGAACGTGTCATACGCCGCCTGGAAATCCTTCGCCCATTCCCGCTGCCACTCGCGCGGCAGCGGTGGGGTGCCGTCGATCGCCCCATCCAGCGCATCGATCTTGTGCGCCATCTCATGCACAGCCACGCAGTAGCCGGCATGCGGATCGGCGATGTCGGCCTGGATATCGGCCCAGGACAGAATCAGCGGACCGCTGTCCCACGATTCGCCAATCAGCTCGTCGTCCCACTGGTGCAGCACGCCGGCCGCGTCCACGTGGCTGCGCTGTACGCGGAACGCGTCCGGATACACGATCAGTTGCGACCAGCCGCGCAGGCCTACCTCGCCCAGTTCCAGCAGCGGCAGGCAGCACAGCGCGGCCAGCAGGACCGCATCGCTGTCATCCAGAACCAGGCCACCCACCGGGCTGATGGTTTTTTCATGCAGGAAGCGCGCAGCCAGGCCGGCCAGTCGGTCGCGGCGTGGTGCGTCCAGTCCCTGTAGCCACGGCCCACGCTGGCAGCTTTGCTGCCACAGAACCGGATCAATCGCGCGCGGCGTGCGCCGCAGCCAACCCCACATACGTTCGATCAGCGGAACATGCCCGGCAGGAAGCTGTGCCATTTCGGCGCGCGCAGGCGCGGCAGGACGTCGTCGTCGCCACCACCGCCACTGCTGGTGCCGCTGGCCGCGCTCGGCTTCACGGCCGGTGCGCGTGCGGCCGGGGCCGCCGCCGGTGCGGTGCGCTCGCTCTCGGCCGGCGAATACACACAGCCGCCCCGCCCCGTGCTGGTCAGCGCATCGGAAGCATGCGCGGCCAAGGGGGCCATCAGCAGGATCAGGCAATGGGCGAACGGGCGCATCGTCGACATCCGGAAGGGCGGGTCAGTCTTCGATTCTAGCCCGATTCAGGGCCGTGATTGGAACCCCGCCCGGCAGGCAAGCGGCGGGGCTTTCCCGCATACTTTTGCCGATCACCTGATGGAAGCTGCCGTGGACGACCGCCAACTGCTGGCCAAACTGGGCGCCGGGCGCCTGTCCGGCGACGCCCTGGCCCATGAGCTGGGCGTGACCCGGGCCGCGATTTGGAAGCGGATTCAAGGACTTAGAGCCGCCGGCGTCGAAGTGGACGGGCGCGCAGGCGAAGGCTACGGCCTGACCCGACCGATGGACCTGCTGGACGCCGATGCCATCCGCGCCCGCTTGCCGAAGGACGCCCAGGCACTGGTGCGCGACCTGCAGGTGGCGTGGACCGTGGACTCCACCAACGCCGAATTGCTGCGGTGCAGCGCGCCTGAACAGGGCGTTCGCGTCTTGCTGGCCGAACGCCAGACCGGTGGCCGGGGCCGACGCGGCCGCACCTGGGCCTCGCCCTTGGCTGCGCATGTGTACCTGTCGGTGCTGCGGCTGTTCTCCGGCGGGCTGGTGCGCCTGAGCGGCCTGAGCCTGGTGGCCGGCATCGCGGTGGCCGAAGCGCTGCACGACCTGGGCTATGTGCAGGCGCGGCTGAAGTGGCCCAATGACCTGATGGTCGACGGGCGCAAGCTGGTGGGGTTGCTCGCCGAGGGCGGCGGCGAATATGCCGGGCCCGCACGGGCGGTGATCGGGATTGGCATCAACGTGCACATGCCGGCCGCCTTCGCCGAACAGATCACCCAGCCCTGGATCGACCTGGACACGCTGGCCGGCGCGCCGGTGGACCGCAACGCGGTGGTCGCGGCGGTGCTGGCGCGGCTGTTGCCCGCGCTGGAGACCTTTGATGCCGAGGGCCTGGCGCCGTTCCTGCCGCGCTATGCCGAACTGGATCTGCTGCGTGGCCAGACCGTGCGCGTCGAGCAGGGCGGGCAATGGCGCGAAGGTACCGCGCTGGGGTTGGCCGACGATGGCGCGCTGCGCGTGCGTATCGACGGCGTGGAGCAGCACGTGCATGCCGGCGAAGTCAGCGTGAGGGCGCAATGAGCGACTGGTTGTTCGACCTCGGCAATTCGCGGTTCAAATTCGCGCCGCTGCAGGGCGTGCGCGCCGGCGACGTGCAGGCCTGGCCGCACGGTGCCGAGACCATGCCCGCCGAGCAGCTACAGGCATTGCCCAGTGGCGATGTCGCCTATGTGGCCAGCGTCGCCGCGCCGACCCTCACCCGCAGCATGCTGGCGATTCTGCAGGGCCGCTTCCGCGAGGTGCGGGTGGCCCGCACCCAGGCGCGCTGTGCGGGTGTGCAGGTGGCCTATGCCGACCCGGACAAGTTCGGCGTGGACCGCTTCCTGGCGCTGCTGGCCGCCGCCGAGCGCGGTGAAGCGGTGGTGGTGGCCGGGGTGGGCACCGCGTTGACCATCGACCTGCTGGATGCCGATGGCCTGCACCACGGCGGCCGCATCGCGGCATCGCCAACGACCATGCGCGAAGCGCTGCATGCGCGCGCGGTGCAGCTGCCGTCCACCGGCGGTGACTACAGCGAGTTCGCCAATGACACGGCCGACGCGCTTGCCTCCGGTTGCGACGGTGCCGCGGTGGCCCTGATTGAACGCAGCCGCGCGCAGGCGGCCCGGCTGCTGGGACACCTGCCGGCGCTGCTGGTGCATGGCGGCGGCGCGCCCGCGCTGATGCCGCTGCTGGAGGATGCGCATTACCAGCCCGCGCTGGTGCTCGACGGCCTGGCGCGCTGGGCCGTGCATCAGCCGGCAGGCACACGGTAGGATCGCCGCATGCTGACCCGTGCCTTGATCGTCGTGCTGGCCATCCTCAACCTGGGGGTGGCGTTGTGGTGGATGCTGCGGGGCGAACCGGCGCCCGCGCCGCCGCCACCGACCACCGGGGTGGCCCAGCTGCAGCTGCTGCCTGCCACTGCGAGTGCGCCCACAGGCGCCAGCATTGCCAGCACGCCCGCCGCGGCACTGGATGACGTGACGCCGGCACCCTTGCCGCCGCCGGCCGCTGCGCCGGCACAGGTACCGACCCAGACACCGACTGCTGAATCACCCGCCGCCGCCGCGGTGGCGCCTGCGCCCGTCGCCGCACCGCCTGCGCCCGCACCGGCCGTAGCCCAAGCTCCTGCGCCCGTGCCTGCCGCGCCTGCGCAGTGCGTGAGCCTGGGTCCGTTCACCGACCGCGCCGCGGCCCAGGCCGCGCAGGCCAAGGCCGGCGGCACGCTGCGTGGCGCGCGTCTGCGCGAGGTAGCCGATGCCGGGGCCACCCGCTACCGGGTGGTCCTGCCCGCGGCCGCCAGCCGCGAGGACGCCCAGGCCACGGTCAAGCGCATCGTCGCCGCCGGGCTGAGCGACTACTACATCATCGCCAACGGTGAAGAGACCAACGCCATTGCCTTGGGCCAGTACCGCAACCGCGAGGGCGCCGAACGCCGCATGGCCGCGCTGAGTGCGGCCGGCTTCAACGCCCGGCTGATCGCCAGCGGTGGCGATGGCAGCGCGCAATGGTGGCTGGACGCGACCCTGGCGCCCCCGGCCGATGCCAGCGTCGCCCGCCAGCGCAGCGGTGCGGCCCAGCAACGCTCGCTCGACTGCGCGCGGGTGCGTTAGAATCGCCGCGCGCCATGCCGCTTTAGCTCAGTTGGTAGAGCAACTGTCTTGTAAACAGTAGGTCATCCGTTCGATTCGGATAAGCGGCACCACATTGGAGCCAACGAAACGCCTTGAAAATAGGTGTTTCAACGAAAAAGGCCAGCGCTCTGCGCTGGTCTTTTTGCATCCACCGGGAAAATCAACGCGATTCTTCTGGATTCACGGCCGCGTGGACCATGACATGGAATGGCTGCGATCAACGCGTGGATGGGCCAATTCGCGATTCGCATCGCTCCGTGTGGCGCGGTGCCAGACCGTACCGTATCCGCGAATCCCCTACGTTAGCCGCGACAGCGGCCGAGCCATCGCCTGAACGACGGTCGCCCGGCCAGCGCCGGTGGTTGTGTGAGGCGCGCGTAGGTGCGCCGTCCGGGCTGGAAATGGTGTAGCCGGTAGGCTACGATTCATTGACCATCTGTAGCCTGAGGGCTACACTTCGACGTGTGGAAATCAAGCGCACCTCGCAGTTCGCATCCTGGATCGATGGCCTGAAGGACGTGGTCGGCCGCGCTCGTATCCTGGCTCGGATCCGCCGGCTGGGCGACGGCAACCCGGGTGACCACCGGAACCTGTCCGACGGCATCTCCGAACTTCGCGTCGATGTGGGTCCGGGTTATCGGGTGTATTACACCCAGCGTGGCAAGCAGTGGGTGATTCTGCTGGTTGGGGGCGACAAAGGCTCCCAGCAGCGGGACATCGAGAAGGCGAAGGAATTGGCCCGCAGCCTTTAAGGGGTGGCCAGTGGTCCAGCCACTCAACACCCCGATCTTGACGATCACAGCGCCTGGCGTCGGCTGGGACATGGAGAAAGAACATGAGTACCAAGAAGAAAGCCGCACTGGCCACCTTCGATGTCGCCGAGCATCTTCGTACCCCCGAGGAAATGGCCGCGTATCTGGACGCCTGCATCGCCGAAAGCGATGGCGATTCTGCATTCATCGCCAAGGCGCTCGGCGACATTGCCCGTGCGCAGGGAATGAGCAAGGTTGCCCGCGACGCCGGCGTGTCCCGTGAGAGCTTGTATCGCGCGCTGTCCGGCGAACGTAGCCCCGACTTCGCCACCATCCTCAAGGTGACGCGCGCGCTCGGCGTGCAACTGCACGCCAGCGCAGCGTGAGGTACGCATCGGCGTGTTGATCGCCGACCACGCCGCAGCAGCGTGCCGGCGATGGCCAGGCGCGTACGCGCGGCCTAGTTCGTCTCCGCAAACCGATACGACAACAACGACTTTACCAAGAACGTCACCTGGGTGGCCGAGCGCGCGTCCACGCGCATCACCGGCAGGCGGAAGCCGGCATCCAGCAGCGCCTGGCGCACGTCGGGCACCAGCAGCTCGGGGTGCTCATCGGTACGGGTGATGCCCACCGCCAGGCTCGCCTGCGGCGCGATCCGCGAGAACTCCTGCAGCAGTTCCACCGTGGAGGCGATCGGGTCCGGATGGCGCGCGCTGACCAGCACGATCACGCCCAGCGCGCCTTCGCAGACCATCGGCCACATGAAATCCAGGTAGCGCTGCCCGGGCACGCCGTAGACGTGCAGCAGTTCGCCGTCGTCCAGCTCGATCGAGCTGTAGTCCAGCGCGACGGTGGTTTCAACCTTGTCGCCGTACGCGTCTTCGCTGAGCGGCATTTCGGTGCTGACCGGTTCGACATCCGAGATCGCACGCACCGCGGTGGTCTTGCCGGCGCCCATGCCGCCGACGAACACCAGCTTGTTGGCCGGCTGGCTCATGACGCGGCCCCCTGGAACAGGGTGAGGCCGAAACGCCGCGCCACCCACGAGAAGAAGCGCGAATCGTTGTTTTCAGCGCGGGGCGGCGAAGGGGGCACGGGGGCGTCCTGGGTCAAGGCGAGGCCGCTGGCGAGCGCGGCGGAGAACAGCGACTGTACGGTGTCCTGCGGCATGCGGCAGGCGCTGGCCAGCGCGGTGGCACGCCACGGACGCGCGTGCAGGCGGGCAATCGCCAACAGCCAGTTGCCGGGTACGTCATCGGCACTCAGGTCGGGCCATTGGCGCAGCTGCAGCGACGCCTGCGCGGCGGGGGCGGGCATCAACTCCGGACGATGCCGTGCGATGCAGAAGAACAGCGCTTCGAACGAATGGCGTTGCGGCAGACGGTAGGCGTACTGGTGCTGGAACGTCTCCGCGTCGATCGCAGTCAGTGACCAGGTCGCGTCGTCCAGCTGCGCGGCCACCTCGGCCAGCGCCGTGGCGGCGGGCAGCGCGATGCTGCGCGTGGCCGGATCGACCAGCAGCGTCATGCCGCCACGCTGCAGCAGGTGCAGACCCGTCGGTTGCGCATCGTGCTGGGCCAGCTGCATCAGCAGCGGCGTGCCCTGCACGACATCGGCGGTTTCCGGCGCGCGCAGCAGCAGCGTGGACAGCTGTTCGTTGATGTCGCGCACGGTGGCGCCGTGCGGAAGCTCGCCGTGCGCGATGGCACTGAAGCGCCGTGCGATCAGCAGCGTCGGCACGCCCAGTGCACGGGCATCGGCCAGCGCGGCGGTACTTGCCGCATGGTCCAGGCTGAGGACCAGCAGGTCCACGCGTTGTCCGGACCATGCGGCCAGGGTCACGTCCATGCGCTCGGCGAGCAGCAGGGAACTGGYCAGCTTGAGCCGGGTCTGGTGCAGCAGGTCCAGGCCGAGCGCGGCGATCTGGAAGGAACGAATGGGGGTATTCATGGGGGTGTCCGTGCGGCCGATGGCGGCGTGCACGCGGCACGCGTCGGCGCGAACGTCCCGCGCGGCCTGCGCCGCACGGGACATGCATCAATCAGCTGAAATCCAGGGTCTTCTCGAAGGCCTTCAGCTCATGCCGCGACATCGCCAGGTTGGCCTTGGTGCGGTCCATGATCACGTACAGGAACAGCACCGGGTTGCTCTCCAGCGGGCGGATCAGGTGGTACTGCGTGCCCAGGCTGATCAGGATGTCTTCGATGCTGTCGGCCAGGCCCAGCTGTTCGGCCACGCGACGCTTGGTGCGGACCACGTCGGTGTTGCCGGCGGCAGCCAGCTCCAGGTTGATGCTGCCGCCACCAAGAGTGGCCAGGGCCATGCCGCTGTCACTGTCGACCAGGGCGGCGCCGACGAAACCAGCGACCGAATTGAGCTTTTCCAGATTGAGGTTGGACACGAAAATCCTTGTGAGTCAGGCAAAGGGAAGACAGGCCGACGGCCTGCCTGAAGGCACTGCAGGAAAGCGGAAGGCGATCAGGCCGCGCGCGGGCGCAGCACGGCGTCAAGACGGGTGGCGCATTCGCGCGCATGGAACAGCAGCACGGCCATGTTCAGGTCGTGGCTGCCCACCGCGGTCAGGGTCAGCGGTTTGTCGCCCTGGATGCGGATCAGCACCACGTTGCCCTGGCGGGTGCAGATGGTGGCGTAGTCGGCTTCGCTCAGCGCCAGTTCGCGCGACACGGTCTCGCCCAGGGTCAGGAACGAATTGGCCATGGCGGCCAGCCGGCGGCCATCCACGCCCAGCGCAGAGCTCTCGGCGACGGCACGGCCATCGGCGGTGGAGAGCATCAGCAGGGTGAGGCTGGATTCGCGTTCGCGCGCCTGTCGGAAGGTCGCTTCGATGCCGTCGATGTCATACAGCTGGCGGGCCGGTTGGCTCTCGCCGCTGGCATTGCGGACGATCTGATGGATGGTACTGCGCTGCACGTACTGCCCCCTGGCACACAACAAAAAACGACCAACCCGCGAGGGATTAGTCAATCAGTACTGCGACGAAGTGTGAAATGTAGCACGGAAATTTTGCCTTCACGGCAAACGCAAGATGAATCACAGGATCGCTTTCGGCGGTGTCAAAGCGCTGACGGACATGGACGTCAGCGCTGTGTCCGGATGCGACGCACAGGGGCATGCAGCGTCGCGGATGGTCGCTTCGGCAAGCCTGCTGCACCGCCGCGAGTGACCCTGCACCCGTCTGGCTAGACTGTGACTCTTTTTTCGCATTTGCAGGAGGCATCCCATGGCCACGTATTCCCCGGTTTCCCTGATCGGCGTTCCCACCGACATCGGCGCGGGCCATCGCGGCGCCGGTCTGGGCCCGGATGCACTGCGCATCGCCGGCCTGGGCGACGCGCTGGCCGCGCGTGGCGTGGATGTGCGCGACCTGGGCAACCTGGATGGCCCGCGCAACCCGTGGACCGCGCCGGTGGAGGGCTATCGCCACCTGGACGAGGTGGTGGCGTGGAACCGCGCGCTGATGGACGCCACCTACGCCGAACTGCAGGCCGGCCGCATGCCGATCATGCTGGGCGGCGACCATTGCCTGGGCATCGGTTCGATCACCGCCGTGGCGCGCTGGTGCCGCGAGCAGGGCAAGACCCTGCGCGTGCTGTGGCTGGATGCGCATTCGGATTTCAACACCAGCGAGGTCACTCCGTCGGGCAACGTGCACGGCATGCCGGTGGCCTGCCTGTGTGGGCTGGGCCCGGACGCGCTGACCCGGTTGGGCGGCGATGCCCCGGCGATCCGCCCGCAACAGGTGCACCAGATCGGCATCCGCTCGGTGGACCAGGAAGAAAAGCGGCTGATCAAGCAGCACCAGGTGGACGTGTATGACATGCGTTACATCGACGAAGCCGGCATGAAGCGCACCATGGAAGCGGCGCTGCACGGTATCGACGAGAACACCCACCTGCATGTCAGTTTCGACGTGGACTTCCTGGACCCCAGCATCGCCCCGGGCGTGGGCACCACGGTGCCGGGCGGGGTGAACTACCGCGAGGCGCAGTTGGTGATGGAGATGATCGCCGACACCGGCCGCATGGGGTCACTGGATATCGTGGAACTCAATCCGCTGCTGGACAACCGCAACAGCACCGCCGTGCTGGCCGTGGACCTGGTGGAAAGCCTGTTCGGAAAATCCACCTTGATGCGTGACTGAAGGCCCGCCGGTCGGGGCTTTCCTGCGGTTTGCTGAACGCTGCCGCGGTGCGTTCACATTCGCTGCACGCGTCTCCCGCCAGATTGCACTTCACGCGGCGGCGGTGCTGGAAACAGCCACGACGTCACCGCGATCGGGAAGAGGATCTGCCATTGCCGCCGTGCGGTGGCGGGTTCATCTGACAGGTGGGACCGGATTGCCGGTGTCGACGTAGATTAAACAGGAGAACCCCATGAAGCGTGTTATTGCACTGATGCTGTTGTCGATGTTCTCGGTGGCCATGCTGTCCGGCTGCAACACCGTTGCTGGTGCTGGCAAGGACGTGCAGAAGGCAGGCGAGACGGTCGAAGACGCTGCCAAGGGCAACTGATTCAACCGATCATGCGTCAACAGGAAAGGCCGGGATCTCCCGGCCTTTTTTGTATGCGCGCGATTCAATGCGCGCGCTCGCCGCGGCACGCCCGCGCGTGCATCGGCCATTCAACCACGTGAGCATGCGTTTCATCCGCGCTTGACCGCCACCGAACGTCATCCATCGCATTCTGTACGTGCGGCGAAGGTGCCGTTGCAATCAAGGAAGCGAACCCATGAACAAAGACATCATTTCCGGCAAGTGGACGCAGCTCAAGGGCAAGGCGCAGGCCAAGTGGGGCGACCTCACCGATGACGATTTCAAGGTAGCCGAAGGCAACGCCGAATACCTGGCCGGTCGCCTGCAGGAACGCTATGGCTGGGCCCGCGACCGCGCCGAAACCGAGGTCCGCGACTTCGAAACCGCCATGCGCAAGGATTACCCAGATTACAAGTGACGCCGGCACGCAAGCGCCAGCGCCAGCGCCAGCTTCACCGGGTGTATGAAACGAAACGGGCCGCATTGCGCGGCCCGTTTCGTTTGTGCGTGCGCTGCCCTCAGCGGCGGCCACCGTCGCCCGGCGGGTCGGGCACGTACTGCGACGGGAACGCGCGCGGACCGTCCTGACGCGGCGTCGGTACCGGCAGGATGCCGCGCGCGCGCAGGTTGCTGGCACTGTCATAGCGCAGCTCGGTCTGCTGCACCGGGTAGTCGGTGGAACGCTCGAAGGTGGTGTCGCGGACCTGCGAGGTTTCGCGCGCGCCATGCCCGGTGCCCAGCCGCTGGGCCGGTGCAGCCGGTGCAGGCGCAGCCGAACCGCGCGCGCTGCTGTCAGCCATGGCTTCGGCCTGCGCGCCGGCGTCCTGCGTGGACAAACGGCGGCGCCCCGGCACGGGCTTGAGCGCGGGCGTGGTCAGCACGGCGCCGGCTTCGCGGAACACCGCGATGCCGATCACCCCGATGTTGTCCGGCCGGCCGGTGCGCCCGGCGTAGCTCTTGCCGGGCGAGGTGAACACGAACTGCGCCACCTCGTCCTGCGACTTGCGCCAGCCGCTGATGTCGGCGGTCTGCCAGGGGTTGAGCACGTAGCCGGTCTGGCCGGGCGCGGCCACCTCGCCGCTGATGGCGTTCAGACCATCCACCGACACCACCACCAGCACCCGCTCGGCGCTGTGGTTGCGCAGCCGCACACTGTAGCGGTGGCCCTTTTCCCCGGCGATCCAGCGCTGGCTGCCGTCGCGGTACTGCGGCAGCGTGGTGCCCGCATCGCGGTCCAGCACGGTCAGGTAGACCGGGCCCGGATCCAGGCGCGGGGGCAGCGGGGCCGGGCGGAAGCCGCACAGGGCCAGCACGGCAAGCAGGGGCAGCAACAGGCGTTTCATGGCACGGCTCCACGTTGGGGTGATGGATTGAACGGCCTACCGCTGCCAACGGGGTTGGGCGCGGGCAGGTAAACTGGTCTGGTTCACCTGTCCGTAATGATCCCCCTTATGACCACCCGCGTTCTTACCGGCATCACCCCCTCCGGCACCCCCCACCTGGGCAACTATGTGGGCGCCATCCGCCCGGCCATCGCGGCCAGCCAGGCGTCGGAGATCGAGAGCTTCTTCTTCCTGGCCGACCTGCACAGCCTGATCAAGGCGCAGGAGCCCGAGCGCACCCAGCGTTCGACCCTGGAGATCGCGGCCAGCTGGCTGGCCTGCGGGCTGGATCCGGACAAGGTGTGGTTCTACCGGCAGAGCGACATTCCCGAAACCACCGAGCTGATGTGGTTCCTCACCGCGATCGCCAGCAAGGGCATCCTCAACCGCGCGCATGCCTACAAGGCAGCCGTGGACAAGAACCGCGAGGAGCAGCTGGACGAGGACGCTGGGATCAGCGCCGGGCTGTTCATGTACCCGGTGCTGATGGCCGCCGACATCCTGATCTTCAAGGCCAACCGCGTGCCGGTGGGCCGCGACCAGATCCAGCACATCGAGATGGCGCGCGACTTCGCCCAGCGCTTCAACCACGTGTACGGCAAGGCGTACTTCCCGCTGCCGGAGGTGGTGATCGACGAACAGGTGGCCACCCTGGCCGGCCTGGATGGGCGCAAGATGAGCAAGAGCTACCACAACACCATTCCGCTGTTCGCCCCGCGCGCGGAGCTGAAGAAGCTGGTGTTCTCCATCCTCACCGATTCGCGCGCACCGGGCGAGCCGAAGAGCACCGACGGCTCGGCGCTGTTCCAGATGTACCAGGCCTTCGCCAGCGCCGAACAGACCGCCGCGTTTGCCCAGGCCTTCGCCGACGGCATCAGCTGGGGCGATGCCAAGCAGCAGCTGTTCGAGCGCATCGACGCCGAGCTCACCCCGCTGCGCGAGCGCTACGAGGCGCTGATGGCCGAGCCGGAAAAGATCGAGGCGCTGCTGCGCCGCCGTGGCCAGCAGCTGCGCGAGCAGTACGCCGTGCCGCTGCTGAAGGAACTTCGTCATGCGGTGGGCCTGCGTGACCTGTCCAGCGCCGGCGACATCGCCGGTGACGATGCCACCGAAGCGCGTGCGGCACCGCCGCTGTTCAAGCAGTACCGTGAGCAGGACGGCCGCTTCTACTTCAAGCTGCTGGCCGGTGACGGCAGCCTGCTGATCCAGAGCGAAGGCTTCGATTCGCCGCGCGATGCCGGCCAGTTGATCGGCGTGCTCAAGCAGACCGAACACGGCGATGGCCTGCAGAGCGAGCTGTTCAAGCTGGACGCCGAAGTGGACGTGGTGCTGGCCGCATTGCAGGAACTGCGCGGGTTGGCATGATTGACGCCGGTACCGACCAACGGTCGGTACCTACCGGGACTGCGCGGGTTGGCTTGATCGACGCGGGGACCGACCGAGGGGGCGGTCGCATGGCGATGACGGTCATCGCCCGCACCGCCCCACCAACCCCAACCGGTAGGCATCGACCGTTGGTCGATGCGCCCCACGTGGCATGATGCGGGCATCCTGAAGGGGAGACTGCGATGGCCTGGTTGTCGTTGTTGTTGTTCCTGCCCTGGTTCGTGCTGCTGGGCGCGCTGTACTGGCTGTTCCCGCGGCAACCGCGTGATGCGGCGCGGCGCGCGTTCGATGCCATCGCGCTGCTGCTGGCCTTCGTGCTGAGCATCGCGGCGATGCTGTGGGGCCACCATATCGGCGTGGTGCAATCCGATGCCGGGCCGATCTGGCGCCAGGTGTTGGCGGTGCTGTATGCCTATGGCGCGTTCCTGGCGGTGCTGGTCGGCGCGATCCTGCTGCGCACAACGTGGCTGGCCCAGCGTGCGACCAAAGCCGCATCGAAGCGGGCCGGTGGATCGTCCTAAGATGGGGGCGTAACCCGCCCGGGATGATCCGATGTCGTTCGACCCCAGCATCCACACCATCGATACCGGCTTCATGCAACGCGGCAGTTTCGACGCGGCCTACCTGGTCGTGGAGAACGGTCGCGGTGCGTTCATCGACTGCGGCACCGGCCTGGCCGTGCCGGCGATGCTGGCCGCGCTTCAACGCGCCGGGCTGGCCGTGGACGCGGTGGACTGGCTGATCCTCACCCACGTGCACCTGGACCACGCCGGCGGTACCGGGCTGCTGATGCAGCAGCTGCCGCACGCCCGGCTGGTGGTGCATCCGCGCGGTGCGCCGCACATGGTCGATCCAACCCGGCTGATCGCCGGGGCGACCGAGGTGTATGGGCAGACGCAGATCGAGCACAGCTACGGCCCGATCCTGCCGGTCAGCCCCGACCGCGTGGTCATCGCCGACGACGGCCATCGCGTGGACCTGGCCGGGCGCAGCCTGCTCTGCATCGACACCCCCGGGCATGCGCGCCACCACCTGTGCGTGTGGGACGAGCGCAGCCGCGCATGGTTCACCGGCGACACCTTCGGGCTGTCCTACCGCGAACTGGACAGCGACCGCGGCGCGTTCATCGTGCCCACCTCCTCGCCGGTGCAGTTCGATCCGGAACCGCTGAAGCAGTCGATCGCGCGCCTGCTGGCGGTCGCGCCCCAAGCGATGTTCCTCACCCACTACGGCCGCGTCGAGGACGTGGCCAGACTGGGCGCCGATCTGGTCGAGCAGATCGATGCCATGGTCCACATCGGGCACCAGTGCGATGCGCGCCCCGACCGCCACCGCTGCCTGGTGGCGGCGCTGACCGCGCTGTACCTGGAGCGCGCGCAGGCGCACGGGTGCCGGCTTGACGACGCGGCGGTGACGCAGGTACTGGCGATGGACATCGAGCTCAATGCGCAGGGCCTGGCCTGCTGGCTGGACCGCGACCGGCGGTAGGCCATGGCCCTTGGTCGTGATGCTCCCGGCATCGCCGCCCCGGCATCCGCTGCACGGTCATGCAGGTGTCACGTTACACTCGCAGGCCCTTGCTTTCCGTGCTGGTGCCTGCCGTGAATCCGATGCGCATGTTGCTGCTGTCGTCCTGCCTGTTCGTGGGTGGCTTGGCCCACGCGGCCAATGACCTGCCCGGCGGCGGCATCGACCCGCAGGCACTGTCGCGGCACGTGCGTATCCTGGCCTCGGACGACTTCGAAGGCCGCGCCCCGGCCACGCCGGGCGAAGAGCGCACCGTTCAGTACCTGATCGAAGAATTCAAGAAGTACGGCCTGCAGCCCGGCGGCGTGGACGGCAGCTGGGTGCAGCCGGTGCCGATGGTGCGCGCCCAGGTTGACGGGCCGGTGCGTGCGCAGCTGCGCCAGAAGGGCAGCACCCGCACCCTGGCCAATGGCGAGGACGTGACCCTGCAGAGCCTGCGCCCGCAACAGGCGGTGGCGATCAAGGACGCGCCGCTGGTGTTCGTCGGCTACGGCATCGACGCCCCCGAGCGGCAGTGGAACGACTACAAGGACGTGGACCTGCACGGCAAGATCGCCGTGGTGCTGATCAACGATGCCGACTTCGAGGCCGACCAGCCGGGCGCGTTCGATGGCAAGGCGGTGACCTACTACGGCCGCTGGACCTACAAGTTTGAAGAGGCTGCCCGCCGCGGCGCGCAGGGCGTGCTGATCGTGCATGAAACCGCACCGGCCGCGTATGGCTGGGCCACGGTGAAGAGCTCGGGTACCTCGCCGCTGTTCGATATCGAGCGCACCCCCGAGCAGGCGCTGGCCCAGCACGTGCCGGTGCGCGGCTGGATGCAGCGCAGCCTGGCCGAGCAGCTGTTCCGCGACGCCGGCCTGGATTTCGAAGCCGAAAAGCGCAAGGCCATGACCCCGGCGTTCAAGCCGGTGGCACTGGGCGATGCGCGCCTGTCGGTGGACTTCAAGCTCAAGCGCGAGCAGGTCATCACCCGCAACGTGGTGGCCAAGCTGCCCGGCGGCGCGCATGCCGATGAAGCGGTGATCTTCTCCGCGCATTGGGACGCGTTCGGCATCGGCCAGCCCGATGCCAAGGGCGACCGCATCCGCCGCGGCGCGATCGACAACGCCACCGGCGTGGCGACCGTGCTGGAGCTGGGCCGGGTGTTCGCCGCCGGCCCGCAACCGCAGCGCACGCTGTACTTCGTGGCGCTCACCGCCGAAGAAAAGGGCCTGCTGGGCGCCAGTTACTACGCCGCGCACCCGCTGGCGCCGTTGGACAAGACCGCCGCGGTGCTCAACATCGAGATGTTCAGCCCCGATGGCCCGACCCGCGACATCGCGTCCTGGGGCAAGGGCCGGGTGTCGCTGGAAGGCGACCTGGAGCGCGTGGCCAAGGCCCGCGGCCGCAGCTATTCGCCGGACCCGAACCTGGAAGCCGGCTTCTTCTACCGTGCCGACCACTTCGCCTTCGCCCGCCTGGGCGTGCCGGCGATCACCATCGGTCCGGGGTTGGACATGACCGACGGCGGCGTGGAGAAGGGCCGTGAACTGCGCGATGCCTACTTCGCCGCGTGCTACCACCAGGCCTGCGACGCGTGGACCCCCACCTGGGATGCCAGCGGCCATGCCGCCGATACCCTGCTGGTGTACGACCTCGGCGCCGAGCTGGCCAACAGCCGCCGCTGGCCGCACTGGGAAGAAGGGTCGGAGTTCCGCAAGGTACGCGAGCAGAGCGAAGCCTCGCGCCGCTGAGGCGCCTCAGCGGCGGCGCGCGCCACGCCGAGGCCCGCGGCGCGGCAGCGGGTTCGGGGGCGGCAGGGGGCGCCCCAATCGCAGCAGGGCCCACCCGAAGCCGACCATCCCCAGCGCGAAGGCCGCCTCGATGCACTGTTGCACGGTGAAGGCCACCGGCGACAGTTCGTACCAGAGCCAGCGCGGCGGCCCGCGCACGTTGGACAAGGTCACTCCGCGATAGACCGCCACCGCGATCTTGAGCAACATCCCGGCACTCAGCGCGGCCGCCGCAACGAAGGCGTAACCGCCCGCGCGCCCGCGATACCGCCAGCGCCACTGCCGGAACAGGGTGACCACGCACAGCAGGGCCGCGCCCAGGAGCACCCCGGTCAACGCATGGTGTACCGGTCTCAGCCACGGCCGCAGGGGCCGGTCGCGCTGCTCCAGGCGTTCGCAGGCCAGCGTATGCGCCTGCTGCTGCAGCGCGGTAGGCGCGCGGGCCACGCTGCTCGGGTAGCGGTCGGGCACCGGCTGTCCGGCGCGGCATTCGCGGGCACCGCCCACGGCGGGGATCAACAGCCCAAGCCCGATCAACATCCACAGGATCCATCCCCGCACCGCCACGTCCCTCTGCTGCGTCATCCAGTGCCCTGCGCCGCATCATCGGCGCAGGGTCACGGAGAAGGGTACGCGATCGGCCGGCCGTGATTGAAGCGCGGGCCGCGCGTGCGGCCCGCCACGGTCCACCGCTTACGGCTGGGTGCGGGTGCCGTCCAGCCAGTTGGGGCCCTTGTTCTTCAGGAAGAACACGTACACCACCAGCGATACCGCGATGATCGCGGTGACATACCAGGCGAACTGGCCCACCCGGTCGGTGGTCTTGGCCGCCTGGTAGAGCAGCGGCGCGGTGCCGCCGAACAGCGAATTGGCCATGGCATAGCCGAAGCCCACGCCCAGTGCACGCACGTGGGTGGGGAACAGTTCGGCCTTCACCACCGCGTTGATCGAGGTGTAGCCGGTCAGGATCACAAAGCCGATGGCCAGGAGCACGAAGGCCATCAGCGGATCCTGCTGCTGGGGCAGTGCCGTGATCAGGTAGTGGCTGTACAGCACGCCGCCCACGCCGAAGAACACCAACAGGCTCTTGCGGCCGACGATGTCGGACAACCAGCCGCCAATGGGCTGCAGCACCATCAGGAAGGTCAGCACGCCCAGGTTGATCAGCGTCCCGGTCATCACGTCGGTGCCGGCGAACGCGCTCTGGATCATCTTCGGCCCGTTCACCGAGTAGGTGTAGAAGGCCACGGTGCCACCGGCGGTGATCAGGAAGCACAGCAGCAGCGGCCGCCACTGGTGCACGAACAGTTCGTACATCGAGCCGGACGCCTTGGCCCGCCCTTCCTTGGCCGCTTCGATGGACGACACCTCCAGCGATTCGTCCATGCTGCGGCGCAGCCAGAACACCACGATGGCGGCGATGCCACCGATGCCGAAGGCGATGCGCCAGCCCCATTCGGAGATCTGCGGCTTGTCCCAGAAGGTGAGCATGCCCAGCAGGGTCAGCTGCGCCAACACGTGGCCGCCCACCAGGGTGACGTAGTGGAACGAGGACAGGAAGCCGCGCCGGCCGGGAATGGCGGCCTCGGACATGTAGGTGGCGCTGGTGCCGTATTCACCGCCGGTGGCGAAGCCCTGCAGCAGGCGTGCGAACAGCAGGATCACCGCCGCCCAGATGCCGATCTGCGAGGCGGTGGGGGTGATGGCGATGAGGAACGAACAGCCGGCCATCACCGTGACCGAGACCGTCAGCGCCAGGCGCCGGCCGTAGCGGTCGGCGAAACGACCGAAGTACCAGGCCCCGATCGGGCGCATCAGGAAGGTGGCGGCGAAGATCGCCCAGACGTACATGGTGGAGTTCTTGTCGGCGGCCGAGAAGAACTGCGATTCGAAATACACGGCGAACACGGAGTAGACGTAGACGTCATACCACTCGACGAGGTTGCCGGCGGAGCCTTTGAGGGTGTTGGAGATCGAGCGCCGCAGCGCGGCCCGCTCGGGGTGTGCCACGGCGGCGGGGGAGGGAGTGGTGCTCATGCAGGGAGGGTGTCCTGGCTGGGAAACGGTGGTGCTTCACCCTTGTTACCCTACCGCACGTCAACGACAGGTGCCCGACACCGGCGCTTCGGCGGGTCAAAGCAGACACAGCTTGCCGTTTTCCTTCGTGAACCCGGGGGCGCAGTGGCCTAGAATCCGGGTTCCCCCGGATGGTGGTGTGCCATGTCTTTGCCCGAACCCTCAGCGGCTGCTCCCCGGAGCGGCCTTGTCGTACTGGCCCTGTTGCTGGTGTATGTGGTCTGGGGGTCCACCTACCTGGGTATCCGGCTGGCGCTGGAGGGCGGCGCCCTGCCGCTGACGATGGTATCCGGTGCCCGGTTCATCATCGCCGGCTCGCTAATGTACGCGGTGCTGCGCTGGCGCGGGATGGCCGCGCCCACCGGCCGCCAGTGGCGCAACCTGGCCATCATGGGCCTGACCATGCTGGTGCTGGGCAACGGCATGGTGGTGCTGGCCGAGCGCACGGTGTCGTCGGGCCTGGCCGCCACGGCGGTGGCGTCGGTACCGTTGTGGATGGCGCTGTTCGGGGCGATGCGCGGCACCCACGCCAGCCGTGGCGAGTGGCTGGGCATTGCGATCGGCTTCCTGGGTGTGGTGTGGCTCAACGCCGGCAGCAGCCTGACGACGTCGCCGCAGGGATTGATCCTGCTGCTGATCGCGCCGATCGGCTGGGCCTTCGGTTCGGTCTGGGCGCGCGGGCTGGACCTGCCCAACCCGTTCATGACCGCGGCCGGGCAGATGCTGTGCGGCGGGATGATGCTGGTGGCGCTGGGCCTGGTCACGGGCGAGCGGCCGACGGCGTGGCCGAGCATGGACGGGCTGCTGGCGGTGGCCTACCTGTGTGTGTTCGGCTCGATCGTGGCCTTCACGGCCTATGTGTGGCTGCTGCACAACGTGCGCCCGGCGCTGGCGGCCAGCTACGCCTACGTGAACCCGGTGATCGCGGTGATGCTGGGCGCGCTGATCGGCCACGAGCGTTTCGGTCTGCATGACATCGCGGCGATGGTGGTGATTCTGGTGGGCGTGCTGGTGCTGACGCTGGCCCGGACGCGCGCGAAATGAGCGCGTTGCCGCAGCACAGCCTGCAGGAGCAACGGCGCGGTCTGGCGATCACGGCCTTTACGTTCACGCTGTGGGGGTTGGTGCCGGTGTACTGGCACCTGCTGCAGGCGGTGCCGTCGCAGCAGATCATCGCGCACCGGATCATCTGGAGCACGGTGCTGGTGGTGGCCTGGCTGTTGCTGAGCGCGGGGACGGGCTGGTGGAAGCAGATTGCGGCGCAGAAGCGGGCGCTGCCGACGCTGGCGCTGAGCAGCGTGGCGATTGCGTTCAACTGGGGGCTGTACATCTGGGCGATCAATGCGGGCCATGTGATCGAGACGAGCCTGGGGTATTTCATCAATCCGCTGGTGAGTGTGGTGCTGGGGGTGGTGGTGCTGAAGGAGCGGCTGCGGGGGTTGCAGTGGCTGGCGGTGGGGTGTGCGGCGTTGGGGGTGGCGTGGCTCACCTACGATGCGGGCACGCCGCCGTGGATTGCGTTGGGGCTGGCCTGTTCGTTCGGGCTGTACGGGTTGTTGCGGAAGCTGATTTCGGTGGACCCGGTGGCGGGGTTGGGGGTGGAGAGTCTGTATCTGTTCCTGCCGGCGATCGGGTTTGCGTTATGGAGCGAGAACGGGCACGGCGGGGGCTTTTTCAGCGGGTGGGGCTGGAAGAACGATGCGCTGCTGATTCTGGGTGGCGCGGTGACGGCGCTGCCGTTGATCGGGTTTGCCTACGGGGTGAAGCGGATTCCGCTGTCGCTGGTGGGGATCCTGCAGTACATCGCGCCGAGCCTGGGGTTGTTGCTGGGGGTGTTCTTCTTCCGCGAGCCGTTCGATACGGCCAAGGCGATTGGCTTTGCGGCGATCTGGACCGGGCTGTTGTTGTTCATCGGCGACAGTGTGTGGCGGTCGCGGCGGGGTTAAGGGTTTTTTTAGAAGCTTTGAAGAGCCCAAAGCGCAGAGCGCAGAGCGCAAAGCGCAAAGCCTTGGTTGGCGCGCGTGACGGGCTGGGCGGGGCTGGGTGGGCTCGCGGGACACGCCGCAAGTACATCCTTGTAGGCTCGTGAGCGCCATCCATGGCGCCCAACGGTCCCGCAATCCCACCCAGCCCCACCCCCGACAGTGGATCGGTAGCCATGGGCAAGCAAAGCAAGCGGCACAAGCAGGCCAGGCACAGGCAATTGATACGAGGTAGGGTCGGTTCCCAAACGACTGCCGATATCGTTGGCCAGCGCGGCGAACGCATGTTGCCCGCCGAAGAAGGCCCTGGCCACTCACAACAATCTCAAGCAAGAGCGCACATGGAAACAACGGGCTGTTGCTTCGGATGTTTCTGTGAGAACCGCAATGTGTCTTGGGCTGGTGGGAGTGGGGTGGCGGGACCGTTGGGCGCCATGGATGGCGCCCACGAGCCTCCAGGGATGGATTTACGGCGTGTCCCGCCACCCCACTCCCACCAGCCCAGCCAGACAAAAGCGCGTGCCCGCACTGCTTTTGATCTATCGCTTCCAACTGAAGAAAACAAAAAAAGGCGGCGCCCGAGGGCGCCGCCTTACTTCCATTCAACGGCTTGGAGAGAGTAAGCCGTGGATCAGAAACGCTGCTGGTACTTCATGTACATGTAACGGCCGATGTCGAAGCCACCGTAGTAGGTGAAGCTGCTGTTCGGCTGGCTGTACATGATCGGACCCTGGTGGTCGAACACGTTGTTCATGCCCATCGAGATGGTGCCGTTCCACGGCAGGATGTAACGCATCTGGATGTCATGGAAGGTGTTCGAACCCACCTTGTTGATGCCCTGGTTGCCGGTGTACGGCGAGCTGAAGCCCGGGTTGCTGCACTCGGTGGCGAATGCGCAGTTCTCCTGCATGCCCGAGTAGTAACGCGCCGTCCAGCCCAGGCCCAGATTGCCGTACTGCCAATCCAGATTCAGGTTCGAGCGCACGCGGAAGTTGCCTTCCCAGCCCGTGTACTGCCGCACCGGCGTGGTGTCGACGTTGTCGTTCTTGCGTTCCAGGTAATCCACATACGTGGTGTTCCAGGTGATCGCGAACTTGCCGATCGCCATTTCCGGCAGGCGGTAACGCACCGAAATGTCATAGCCGGCCGTTTCCTGGTAGCCGGCGTTGAGCAGGGTGCGGTCCAGGCTGCTGACCTGACCCATGGTCTTGCCCGACTTGCTGCGGGTGAAGCGGCTGCAGGCCGCGTCCACGCCCTGCACGTAGCACTGGTTGAGCATGTCCGTGGCCGACTCACCGACGATCACGTCGTTGATGCGGATCTTCCACCAGTCCAGGCTCAGGTCCAGGCCCGACACGAACTCCGGGCTGTACACCAGGCCCACGGTCCAGGTCTTGGCGGTTTCCGGCTTCAGATCGGCGTTGGAGCCGGAGGTGAAGTCGGTGCCACCCTGCTGGCCCGGCACCGTGGCGGCATTGCCGTCGGCGGCGAGCTGGTGGAAGTTGGCCGGTACGCCCTTGGCCAGGCAGCGTGCCAGCACCTGCGGGTTGTTGGCCGCGGCGCCGAAGGTCATGTCGCACGGGTCGGTGTACGAATCACGCGTGGTGACCGTGCCGCCGTACAGATCTTCCACCGTCGGTGCGCGGAAGCCGGTGCCGTAGGTGGCGCGCACCAGCAGGCTGTCGATCGGCTTCCACTTCAGGCCGAACTTGGTGTTGGTGGTCGAACCGAAGTTGCTGTAGTCCGAGTAACGGGCGGCCATGTCCAGCGACAGCTCGCGCGCGAAGGCCATGTCGGCCAGCAGCGGCACCTGCAGTTCCAGGTAGGCTTCGTTGAGCGAGTAGTCGCCACGGGTCGGCTGGCCGGAGGTGCCGGCAATCTGGCCCTTCTGCACCATCATGTCCGGGTCGTAGCTGGATTCTTCGCTGCGGTGCTCGAAGCCCATGGCGCCCATGATGTCACCGGCCGACAGGCTGAACAGCGAGCCGGAGATGTTCGCGCTGGCCACCTTGGTGGTGCTCTGCATCTTGTCGGTGAAGCGGGTGAACAGGAAGTCCTGCACGTCCTGGTTGCCCAGTGCGCCCG
Source organism: Stenotrophomonas sp. 10N36 (assembly GCF_056395005.1). Lineage (NCBI taxonomy): Bacteria > Pseudomonadati > Pseudomonadota > Gammaproteobacteria > Lysobacterales > Lysobacteraceae > Stenotrophomonas > Stenotrophomonas sp. 10N36. The sequence continues at coordinate 101,045 of NZ_JBFTIS010000008.1, forward strand.
GGCCGGTGTAGCCCATCGGCGCCAGCGGGTTCCACGGCGTGCAGCCGGCGATCACGTTGCCGACGCTGCCGCAATGGGCCACGCCATTGGCATCCAGGAACGATGGACCGACCGACTGGTTCACGTTCGGCTGGTACATGCTGCCCGTACCGATGCGCTCGCCTTCGTTGCGGTTGTACATGTAGCTCACGTTCCAGTCCCAGTACCGCGAACCGGTCTCGAAGCTGCCTTCCACGCCCACGCTGGCGCGCTTGGTGGTGAGGTTGTTCTCGGTGGCGCGCGGCAGTTCTTCGGTGCGGTGCGCGAACGCCACGTCACGGCCGAACGGGTTGAACGCGCTGTCCTTGGACAGCAGCGCACGCGAGCCGGTGCTCTGGTACGGGTAGCCGGCCAGCTGCTTGGTCGACTCACGCTCGGTGTACAGCGCGTCGGCCACCAGGCGCAGGTTGTCGTTGATGGCAAAGCCACCGTTGGCAAACACCGACTTGCGCTGCAGGCCGGTGAGCAGGCTCATGTTGCTCTTGGTGTTGGCATCGTTGGCCTTGTTGGCCGGCACGAAGTTGCCCAGCTGGGTCGGGTCGCCGCCCGGGCCCACGCTCAGGTTCTTGCCGTCCACGGTGGCATAGCCCCACGGGGTTACGCCACTCAGGCCGTCAGTCGGATGGCGCGGGCCGTTCGGGTAGGCGGTGAACTCACGCGCGCTGCCCAGCACCGCATCTTCGTCGGAGTACTCGCCGCCCACGGTGACCCAGCCACGCTCGAAGGTCTTGCCGAAGGTGGCGCTGTAGCCGGTCTTCTGGCCGTCGCCTTCGCTGTACTGGCCGACGTAGGCGTTCACTTCCGCGCCGTCGAAGTTCTTGCGGGTGATGATGTTGACCACGCCGGCGATGGCGTCCGAGCCGTACAGCGCCGAGGCGCCGTCGGTCAGCACTTCCACGCGGTCCACGATCGAGGACGGGATCGAGGCGAGGTCGGAATAACCGGCGGCGGACACGCCCATGCGGCGGCCGTCGATCAGCACCAGGCTGCGTTCCGGACCCAGGTTGCGCAGGCTGACGTACATGCCGCCGAAATCGCGGCCCGACTCCAGCGAGTTGGCGCGGCTCATCGCCGGCGCACCGGCGGCGGTGACGTCCTGCAGGATGTCGGCGACGTTGACGTAGCCCTTCTTCTCAATCTCGGCGCGGTTCAGCGCGACGACCGGCTGGGCGCTCTCGACGCTGGCCTGGCGGATGCGCGAGCCGGTGATTTCAATGCGGTCCAGATTGGTGGTGCCGTCAGTGGCGGTCTGGGCGAAGGCAGGGGCACTGCAGCTGGCAACAAGCGCGATGGCAATCGCGTTGCGCAGCGGGTGAGTCTTCAAATACATCCGTGCGATATCTCTTTTCAGGAAAAACAAGCGCCCTTGCGGGCGACGTGGGGAACAACATCACGACGCGGGGGGCGGGAGTCTAATGACTTTTCAAAATTTTTACTTTCACTTGAAAGCATAAAAACCGCTAAAAATGAACGATGGCTGACAAATTCGCGGGTTCGCGAACTATCTTTTTGTAATGCATGCCGTCGTGACTGCAGTGCATCGCAACGATGCAGGCAGAGGCACCGATAACGGCGATGCACCCTGCAACTTGAGTGCACATTGGTGTGCATCGGAGGGAAGTGTTCAGCGTGTATCGACTTGGCGTGGCAGGCGGGAAGTGCGCTCTGAACTTTTCCTGGTACGGCCGTCGGTGGGTCGGGCGCTGGACCCCCATGCCCTTTCCGGCGAATGTCCCCCGGCGTCGGCCTGCGGCCGCCCCCTCCTCCTTTATTTCGCCTCCAAGGACATGGGCGCCCAGCGCCCGACCCACCGACGGCCTCAGAGAATGTCGCCTAGTTCTGCCGCGAGCCGAGCCCCGTAGCAGCCGGTAGGCCCCTGGGCAAAATAAAGGAGGAGGCCGCCCTGCGGCCGGGGGACATTTGCGCCAGGGGCCTGCCGGCTGCTACGGGGCCCTCACGCTCGCGGCAGACTGCCTCTCGATTGCAAGAAAAGAACCGCACCCTTGCGGATGCGGTTCGTGGTTTGCTATTGCGTGCGCGCCAACGCGCGCGCGGGTGCATCGTGTGCGGTGTCAGGTTTCGCGCAGTGCCGTGGTGATCGGCAGGCGTGCTGCACGCAGGGCCGGGAACAGCCCACCCACCAGCCCGATGCCCAGCGCCCACTTCAGCCCCGTCCACAACAGCTGCGGGGATACCTGGAACTGGAACACCACCTGGCTGAAGTTGTTGCCCAGCGTCGACACGGTGTAGTTGTTGAACACCAGCCAGGCCACCAGCCCGCCGAGAAGCCCGCCAAGCAGCGCCAGCAGCATGGTTTCCAGCATCACCGCCGTCACCACCGGCAGGCCACGGAACCCGATCGCGCGCATGGTGGCGATCTCCCGCGCGCGCGTGGCCACGGCCGCGTACATCGTGTTGAGGGCGCCGAACACCGCACCGATGGCCATGATCGTGCCGATTACCGTGCCCAGGATGCTGATCAGCTTGCTCAACCCGCCGGACTGCTTGCTGTAGTACGCGCGGCTGGTTTCCACGTCCAGCTTCAGCCGCGGGTCGGCTTCCATCGCCGCCTTGAAGCGGGCGAATCCGGCCGTGCCGTCGGTACGCACGTTGACCGACTGGTAGGCACTGCGGTTGTAGGTGGTGGACAGGGTCTGGGTGTCGGCCCACAGCTCGGACTCGTGCACGTCGTTGGAGGCGAACACGCCCACCACGGTCCAGTCCTGTTTGCCCAGCTGCAGGGTCTTGCCTACCTCCAGGCCCTCGAACTGCGCCTTGGCGCCCTTGCCCACCACGATCTCGCGCAGGCCGGGCTTGAAGCGGCGGCCTTCGATGATGCGGATCGTCTTGCGCACCTCCCACGCCTTGTCGCCCACCCCGCGGAACTGCACGTTGGTGTCGCTGTGGTCGCTGCGCGAGAGCAGGCTGATCACTTGCGACAGCTCGGCCGACACCAGCGGCTTGCCATCGGTGCCACGGGCCACGCCGGGCAGGCTCTGGATCAGCGGCAGCTGGTCGCGCATGATCACCGAGTTGGTTTCGGCCTGCGAACCACCGCGCAGCACGATGGCCACGTCGTCGCTGCCACTGCGGTTGAGCGTGGCCTTGAAGCCGTCGCCCATCGCCAGCATCGCCACCAGCACGCCGACCACGCCGGCAATGCCGACCACGATCACCGACGAGGCGCCCCAGCGCTGCGGCAGGCTGGCAATGCCGATGCGTGCGGCCGCCAGCGACAGCCGCCCGCTGCGGGTCAGCAGCAGCCAGGCCGCCACGGCCACCGCGATGGCCAGCACCGCCGGCCACGGCAGCACGATCCAGACCACCAGGGCCACCGCCAGCAGCAGCACGGTCAACACGTTCCACATCCAGTGCGTCTTCATGGTGGGCTCCTCAGCGTCCGGCCAGTGCGTCGACGATCTTCAACCGCTGCGCGCGCAACGCCGGCAGCAGGCCCACTACCACCCCGATCACCGCCATCAGGCCCAGCGCCATGGCCCAGGTCTGCGCAGGCACGCCCGGCAGGCTGATCATGCCCTGGCTGTTGGCGCTGATCGCCGGCATCAGGATCGCGGCCAGGCCCATGCCGATCAGCCCGCCCAGCACGATCAACAGCACCGACTCCACCATCACCAGCACCAGCACGGTGCCGTCCTTGAATCCCAGTGTCTTGAGGATGGCCAGTTCCGGGATGCGCTCGCGTACCGCCTGGGCCATGGTGTTGCCGGTCAGCAGCACCAGGGTGAAGAACACCGCGGCCATGATGCCGGTGACGATCAGGCCGATGTCGGCGAACTGCTTGGCAAATGCCTGCGAGAACGCCGCTTCGGTCTGCGACTTGGTTTCGCGGTCGGAATTGAGCGACAGCGCATCGATCGCCTGGGCCACGCGCGAGGCATGCGCCGGATTGTCCAACTGCACGGTGTAGAAGCTGACCTGGTTCTTGATGTAATCGTTGGACTCGTCGAAGTAACTCCAGTGCAGCAGCAACTGGTTCTCCGCGCCGGCGTTGTTGCGGTCCTTGGCCCGGTAGATGCCCACCAGTTCCAGCGGCCAGTCATTGCTGCCCTTGCGCGGGAAGATGGTGGCCTGCATCGGGATGGTGTCGCCCAGCTTCCAGCCGAAGCGCTTGGCCAGGGTCTCACCCACGATGGCGCCGGTACGGGTGTTCTTGAACGCCTCGGCCTGCGCCGGCGGCAGCTCGAACTCCGGGTACAGGTCCATGTAGTTGTCCGACACCGAAAAACTGGGGAAGAAATTCTTCGGGTCCTGGTAGATGCCCCCGAACCACATCGCATAGTTCACCTTGCGCACGCCCGGGGTGGCCTCGATGTCGCGCAGCAGGCGCAACGGCAGGCTCTGGGTGATCGACAGCTTGGAGGAGACCACCAGCCGCTTGGCGCCTTCAATGGTCTCACCGCCGGAGTTGAACGCCACGCGCACCGAATCGAGCATGCCAAACAGCAGGAACGCGGCCACCACCGACAGCAGGGTCAGCAGCGTGCGTGTCTTGCTGCGGAACAGCTGGGCCCAGACCAGCGAGAAATACTTCATCGCGGCATCCTCCGTCAGTGGGCCGCTGGCGCGTTGGCCAGTTCGCCCTTGTCCAGGTGCACGGTGTGGGTGGCGTACTCGGCGGCCTTGGGGTCATGGGTGACCATGATGATGGTCTTGCCGTGCTCGCGGTTGAGCTGCTGCAGCAGGCCCAGGATCTCCTCGGCCGACTGCCGGTCCAGGTCGCCGGTGGGTTCGTCGCAGATCAGGAAGGTGGGGTCGGACACGATCGCCCGCGCGATCGCCACGCGCTGCTGCTGGCCGCCGGACAGCTCATTGGGGCGGTGGCTGCGGCGGTCGGCCAGGCCCACCAGGGTCAGCGCGATCTCGGCGTTGCGCTTGCGCTGGGCCGCGCCCAGGTGGGTAAGCAGCAGCGGCAGTTCCACGTTCTTCTGCGCGGTCAGCATCGGCATCAGGTTGTAGAACTGGAACACGAAGCCGACGTGGTGGCTGCGCCAGGTGGACAGCTGGCCGCCGCTCATGCGGTCGATGCGTTCGCCTTCGATCTCGATCTCACCGTCGCTGGGTGTGTCCAGCCCGCCGATCAGGTTGAGCAGGGTGGTCTTGCCCGAGCCGGACGGGCCCATCAACGCGACGAAATCGCCGCGCTGGATGTCCAGGTCGATGCCGTGCAGCACCTGCACCTTCTCGGGGCCACGCTGGTAGGTCTTGGTGATGTTGCGGAGCGAAACCAGGGTCGACATGGACGGTTCTCCGTGGATCAAGGCGGATCGAAGACGCACCGGCATGCAGCAGCGGTGCCTGCCTGCGGCGGAATGAGGGCCGTGCCCGGGTGGGATGCGCGGTGGCAGACAGCGGCCAGCCTGCGCGCCTGCACGGCACGGGTAGCGCACGTTCAAGGCCGCGCGAGGGGACGCGCGGGTCACACACTGGGCTGCGCCGCCTTGCGCGGCGGCGCCGCCTACTTGCTGGCTTCCACGACCTTGCCGCCGTCCTTCAGCGCCGCGGGCGGGTCCAGCACCACCACCTCGCCCGCGCTCAGCCCCTGGCTGACCTGGCGGTCGGTGTTGAGCGTGGCGCCAACCGTGACCGTGCGCTGTTCCACGCGCTGGTCGTCCTTCACCACGAAGGCGACGGTCTTCTGTTCGCGCTCCACGAGCGCGGCCGCCGGCACGCGCACGCCCTTGGGGGCGGCCGCCTGCGCCGGTTGTGCGGCCTCGAGGAAGCTCACCCGCACGCCCATCTCCGGCACGATGCGCGGGTCTTTCACCTTCAGCGCCACGCGCACCTTGACCGTGGCCTTGCCGCGGTCGGCGGTGGGAATGATGGCGATCACCTCGGCCGGAATCTTCCAGTCCGGGTAGGCGTTGAGCGTGGCTTCGACCGGCATCTTCGGTTGCACGCGGCCAATGAACGACTCGCCCACCTCCACTTCGATCTCCAGCGACTCCATGTCCACGATGGTGCCGATACCGGTGCGGGTGAAGCCACCGCCGGCCGACAACGGCGACACGATCTCGCCCGGCTGCGCGGCCTTGGCGGTGACCACGCCGGAGAACGGCGCGCGTACGGTGTTGTTGTCCACGCCCAGGTCGGCGATGGCCAGGGCATCGTTGGCCACCGTTGTGTTGCGTTCGGCGGTGCGCAGCTGCGCGCGCAGGCTGTCGCGCTGGGCGATGGCCAGGTCGTACTGCGAGCGCGACACCAACTGCTGGCCCACCAGCGTCTGCAGGCGGCCGGCTTCAGCGTTGGCCTGCGCCACCTGCGCCTGCAGCCCGGCCAGCTGGCTGCGCGCGGCCTCCAGCTGCGAGGCCGACAGGCTGCGCTGGGCGTTGGCGTCGATCGGGTCGAGCGTGGCCATCACCTGGCCTTCTTCCACCCGCATGCCTTCTTCGATCATCACCTCGCGCACCTTGCCGGTGATCTTGGCCGACACTGTGGCCATGCGCCGCGCCACCACGTAGCCGCTGGCATCGAGCACCGAACCGCTGGCGCCGCCCTGCTGGATGGCCACCACCGGCGCGGTGGTCACCTCGATCGGGCGTTGCCGGCCGAACAGGAACCAGCCGATCCCAACGAGCAGGAGCACGGCGACGATGGCCACCCCGATCCACAGCCCACGGCGGGGCGCGGACGGCGGCGGGGGCGCCTTGCGGTCGATGCGGAGTTCCTTGAGCAGTTCAGCGGATGCGTTCATCGTGAGTCTGGACGGGGAATCGGGCCGAGTGTGACCGCAACGGCGGCCGGGGACAAACCGGCACCGGGCCGGGAGGTGCACAGCATGCCCACCGGCCGGGCGCCACGGCAGTGACAGCTGTCACCTGCTTGCGCTGACGGCGGCCACTGGGACCGGGCCCGCCGCGGCGCGACGCTGTGCCGAACCCGCTACGGAGTGTCCCGATGTCCGTTTCCTGCCCGACTGCCTTGGCCACGCTGCGCGACGCGCAGGTGCATTACGGTGCTGTCGCCGCACTGCAGGGCGTGAGCTTCTCGCTGCAGCGCGGCGAAGTGCTGGCCCTGCTCGGCCGCAACGGCGCGGGCAAGAGCACCGCGATTTCGGTACTGCTGGGCCTGCGCACCCTTGATGCCGGCCAGGCCGAACTGCTGGGCGGCGACCCGCAACAGCGGGCCAGCCGGCGGGGCATCGGGGTGATGCTGCAGAGCACCGCATTGCCGCCGGTGCTGCAGGTGGATGAACTGATTGCGCTGGCCAGCGCCTGCTACGACGACCCGCGCCCGCTGGAAGAGTGCCTGGCCCTGGCCGGGCTGGCCGATCTGGCACGGCGCCGTTACGGCCAGCTGTCCGGCGGCCAGCAGCGCCGCGTGCAGTTCGCCATCGCGCTGTGTGGGCGGCCGCAGCTGCTGTTCCTCGACGAGCCCACCACCGGCCTGGACATCCAGGCCCGGCAGGCGCTGTGGCAGGCGATCCGGCAGCTGGCCAGCGAAGGCTGCGGCGTGCTGCTGACCACCCACTATCTGGAAGAGGCCGAAGCGTTGGCCCAGCGCGTGGTGGTGATCGAACAGGGACGGGTACTGGCCGACGGACCGTTGGCGCAGTTCCGCCAGCAACTGGCCCCGCGCCGGATCCGCTGCCGCAGCGCCCTGGATGCCGAGGTGCTGAAAACCTGGCCCGGGGTGCGCGAGGTGCAGCGCGATGGGCTGCGCCTGCAGGTGCTGGCCGAACCGGCCGAGCCGGTGGTGGCGCGGCTGCTGGCCGAAGACCCGCAGCTGCAGGAGCTGGAGGTACACGGCGGCGGCCTGGCCGACGCCTTCGTCGAACTGACCCGGGAGGCCGCATGAACACCCTGACCACCGTACCGACCGCGCAGCCGCGCGCGTCCACCTGGCGGATCTATCGCGCCGAAGCGCTGTGCGAACTGCGTCGCGCCTGGCGCACGCCGGCTTTCGCGCTCCCCTCGCTGCTGTTTCCGGTGCTGTTCTATGCGCTGTTCGGGATACTGCTCGGGCGCGGTCATGCGCCGCAGTACCTGCTGGCCACCTACTGCGTGTTCGGCGCGATGGCCCCGGCGCTGTTCGGCTTCGGCGTGCAGCTGGCGCTGGACCGCGAAGGCGGCCTGCTCACGCTGAAGCGCGCGCTGCCGTTGCCGCCGATGGCGCCGTTGCTGGCGCGGCTGCTGATGGCGGTGCTGTTCGCGCTGCTGGTGGCGCTGGTGCTGCTGGGGGTGGCCGCCCTGGCCGGGGTGGGACTGGCACCTGGCATGGTGCTGCGGCTGCTGGCCGTGGCCGCCTTCGCCGCGCTGCCGCTGGGCGCGATCGGGCTGTGGATCGGCAGCCATGTCAGTGCCAGTGCAGCGCCGGCGGTGGTCAACCTGGTGTACCTGCCGCTGGCGCTGCTGTCGGGCCTGTGGCTGCCGCTGTCGATCCTGCCGCCGGTGTTTTCCGTGCTGGCCCCGCTGTGGCCCACCTGGCACCTGGCCCAACTGGCGCTGCCGGCGGTGGGCCTGCCGGCCCAGGGCAGCACGTGGGTGCACATCGTGGTGTTGCTGGCGGTCACCGGCGTAGCGCTCGGCCTGGCGCGGCGGCGTCTGCGCCGGGTTGGCTAAGCGGCGGACGAAACTGGCATGATCGCGCCTGACCGCCCCGCCCTGGAACCGCCCGTGTCTTCGCGCTGGATCGCCTCGCTGCTGCGCCCCGCGCCGGATTCGTCGGTGGCCGACAACCTGCGCCGTGGCAAGCCGGCCTGGGCCGACGCCGTGCATCTGCTGTGGAGCGGCTGGGTGTTTTTCACTCCGATCTTCGGCACCGGTTACACGCTGCGCTGGCTGTGGCTGACGCTGCTCACCTACCCGGTGTTCCTGGCGCTGTACGCGCGGCTGTTGCTGGCGCCGCGCCACCATGGGCCGCGCTATGCGCTGGCGATGGTGGCGATGGGGCTTTCACTGCTGCCCTGGTACCCCGCAGGCATCAGCTACTTCATCTTCGGCTGCGTGATGCTGCGGGTGTGCCGGGAGACCGGCATCTGGCGCTATCTGGTCCAGCTGCTGGTGCTCAACGCGCTGTTTGTGGGCATTGCGCTGTGGGTGGGCTACCCCTGGCAGCTGGTGGTGTGGATACCGTCGATGGGGCTGATCATCGGCATCATCGTCAACGTGGAAAGCATCAACAAGGACCGCGACGCGGCGCTGCAGCTGTCGCAGGAGGAGGTGCGCCGGCTGGCCGCCACCGCCGAACGCGAGCGCATCGGCCGTGACCTGCACGACCTGCTGGGGCACACGCTGTCGCTGATCACGCTGAAGCTGGAACTGTCGCGCAAGCTGTTCGATCGTGATCCGGAGGGCTCGCGCCGCGAAGTGACCGAAGCCGAAGCGATCGCGCGCCAGGCCCTGGCCGAAGTGCGCAGCGCGGTCACCGGCATTCGTGCGAGTGACCTGGCGGCCGAGCTGGCGTCGGCGCGGCTGCTGCTGGAATGCCAGCACGTGCACCTGCATTACGCGCCGCCGCCGCCGATGCCGCCGGAGGTGGAGCGCGGGTTGTCGCTGGTGCTGCGCGAGGCGGCCACCAACATCGCCCGGCACGCGCAGGCGCACCAGGCCTGGATACGCTTTGAACAGGAAGGCCGCAGCTTGCTGATGGAGATCCGCGATGATGGCCGTGGCGGCGTGCAGGCCGACGGCAACGGGTTGGGTGGCATGCGCGAACGGGTGACGGCATTGCACGGCACGCTGGTCGTGCAGTCGGTGAAGGGCGAGGGCACCTGCGTCACGGCGCGCGTGCCGCTGCCAGCGGCAACCGCGGCGGTGGCTGCATTGCCGGCCGACCTGCCGGCGGCACCGTCGCTGCCTGCGGGTGGGCCGGCATGATCCGCATCGTACTGGCCGAAGATCAGGCGATGGTGCGCGGCGCGCTGTCGGCCCTGCTGGGCCTTGAGCCGGACATCGAGGTGCTCGGCAGCGCCGCCGATGGCGAGGCGGCGTGGCGCATGCTGCAGCAGCTGCAGCCGGACATCCTGGTCACCGACATCGAAATGCCCGGCCTGTCCGGGCTGGAGCTGGCCCAGCGCATCGCGCGCCAGCAGTTGCCGATCAAGGTGGTGATCGTGACCACCTTCGCGCGCTCGGGCTTCCTGCGCCGCGCGCTGGATGCCGGGGTGTGCGGCTACCTGCTCAAGGACGCGCCCGCCGAACGCCTGGCCGATGCCCTGCGCCAGGTGCAGCGCGGCGGACGTGCGATCGACCCGCAGCTGGCGCTGGATGCCTGGTCGCAGGCCGACCCGCTCAACGACCGCGAACGCCAGGTACTGCGCCTGTCTGGCGATGGGCGTTCGGCCAGCGAGATCGCCACCCAGCTGGGCTTGTCGCACGGCACCGTGCGCAACTATCTGTCCGAATGCATCGGCAAACTGGGCGTGGCCAACCGCATCGAAGCGTATCGGCTGGCGCGGCAGAAAGGCTGGCTGTAGGCAAGCGGGTATCCTGTGCGTTCCATGGACCGGATGCGCACCCGATGAAACACCACTTCGCCGATCTCATCGACCGTGCCAGCGGGGTGTGGACGATCACGCCGAACGCGCAGCGCTGGGCGTGCCATTACGAGGACGTGGCCGACGCGCCCGACGACGCCATCCGGCTCACGCTGACCCGCCACGACCGCAACTGGTCGCGCGTGCTGCAACTGGAAGCGCTGCGCGAACTGACCCTGCACGAACCCGACCAGGCCCAGCTGGCTGCCTTGGCGCAGCTGCCGCAGCTGACCGCATTGCGGATCAGCCATGCGCGGCCGAAGACGCTGGCGATGCTGGAGGGCATGCACGGGTTGCGCGAACTGGTGCTGGAGTACGTCTCGGCGTTTTCCGATCTGTCGCCCGTGGGCCGCCTGCCGGCGCTGCAGGCGCTGCACATGGAGAACCTGCGCCGGGTGCACGATTTTTCCGGCCTGGCCGGCGCCACTGCGCTGCGCGACCTGACCCTTCTGGGCACGCTGGACTGGAACCAGCCCGTGGACGATTTCGCTTTTCTTGCCGGCCTGCCGGCGCTGGAGCGGCTGAATGTGTCGTGGTTCCGTGCGCCGAAGGTGTCGCCGGTGATGGGCGCACTGCTGGCGCTGCCGCGCCTGGCCAAGCTGGAGATGGGCATGGCCAGCCTGCCGCTGGAAGAGTTCGCCTGGATCGAGGCGAACCTGCCGCACGTGGAAGGCGCAGTGCGGCCGGCCACCGTTCCAACCCACGGCCAGGACCACCAAATCGGCGCCCGCGATCCGCGCGCGAGCATGCCCCTGGCCGAGTTCTACGAGCACATCGACGTGTACGTGGGACACCAGGGAAAGCGCTTCAGAAGCACCGGCTTCGACGCCATGCTGCTGGGCAAGGGCGAGCGCTACGCCACCGGCACGCCCGAGGCAGTGCTGGCCAAATGCACCCAGCACCGCCAGCGCTACCGCGCCCTGGTCGAAGCTCACCGCGCCGCCCGGTAGGCACCCACCGCAGGTGGGGGCAAAGCGCGCAACGCCGATACCAACCGCCACCACGCCCACCCCGGTAGGCACCCACCGTTGGTGGGTGCAACGCGCGCGACGCCGATACCGCCCGGCGCCACGCCCAACCGGGTAGGCACCCACCGTTGGTGGGTGCAATGCGCGCGACGCCGATACCGCCCGGCGCCACGCCCAACCCGGTAGGCACCCACCGTTGGTGGGTGCAATGCGCGCGATACCGATACCGACCGCCGCCACGCCCAACCGGGTAGGCACCCACCGTTGGTGGGTGCAATGCAATCGCACCGGTAGTGCCGGCCGCTGGCCGGCTCCTCGCAACGCTGATCCGATGGCCATCTACCGACCAACGGTCGGTAGCTACCGGTGCTTGTCGGTGTCCAGACCGTCGGCGCGCCCCGGCCCCTTCGCCATCGCCTGGAACACCCCATCGCGGCGCACCCACAGGTGGAACAGCGCGGCCGACAGATGCACCACCACCGTGGCGAACAACGCATAGGCCAGCAGGCTGTGCGCATTGCGCAGCGCGGCGTACAGCGACGGATCATGCGGCACGATCGCCGGCAGGTTGAACCCGGACCACATCACGATCGGATACCCACCGGCCGACAACATCGACCAGCCCACCAGCGGCATCGCCAGCATCAGCCCGTACAGCACCCAGTGCGAGGCATGCGCGGCAGCGGCCTGCCAGGCGGGCAGATCGGCCGGCAACGGCGGCGGCCGGTGGCGCAGGCGGTTGTACAGGCGCACCAGCACCAGCAGCAGGATCGCGATGCCCAGCGGCCGGTGCAGGTCCACCAGCATCGGCCGCCACTGCAGCGCGGCCACCATGCCCACGCCCACGAACAGCATGGTCAGGATCATCGCGGCCATCAGCCAGTGCAGCACCCGCGCGGTAAGGTTGAAGTGGCCGGTATCGCGGTTCATTTCGCACCTTCCTTGCCGGTGGCGGCGGCACCCTTGCCGCTGGCGATTTCGCGCTCGCGGCGGTTGAACGACTGCGAATACACCGCCGAGCGCGCCGCCAGGATCGGATCATCGGTGCCGGCGATGCCGCTGGGCAGAATCAGCGGGTCGTAGTTGAGGTCGCGGCACGCGCCCTCGGCCTGGGGCTGCATCGACACCAGGCTCAGCGTGCCCACCTTGACCTGGCGGCGCTGCGCCGGCCACACCTGCGACGGGTCATCGATCGGGTCGCCGGCTTCGGCCAGCGTCACCCACATGTCCCAGCGCACCGGGCCCTGCGCCAGCCGTTGCGCGAACTCGTCGGCCAGATAATCCAGCCCGGCCTGCGCGCGCTGCGCGGCGGTCATCTCCACGAAGGGGGCCTGCGGGCGCATGCTCCAGCGCACAAAGTGCTGGCTGCCGTCGGCGGCGGTGAAGCGGAAGCTGTTCACCCCGTTGTAGTCGGTGTTGGCCCAACTGTTGGACCACGGCGCGGTCTTGGCCCATTCCCCGAAGGCGCGCGCGCTGGGGTATTTGGCCTGCACTGCGGCCATCTTCGCCGGGTCCGGCTTGCCGGTGGCCGGGTCGGGAATACCGGCGCGGGTCTGTTCCAGGAAGGCCTCGGCGGTGGGCACGGCGAAGAACGGGAAGCTGTTCATCGCAGTGCGCCATTCCTGGCCGTCATCGCTCACCAGCTGCAGCGCCATGCTGCGCACGCGCGCGTTGGCATCGGCACCGTGCGGATCGCCGCCGCCGATCGACAGGCGGCCCAGCACCGGCACCTGCGCCTGGCGGAACACGCGGGCCGAACTCAACGCGGCCCCGTCCGGCGTGCCCTGGAAGCTGCCACTCACGCACACGCCTTTGCTGTGCGCGCGGCGGAACCCGGGGTGGGGCGGGCCGGTGGCTTCGATGCTGTCGGTGAAGGCCTGCGCGGTGGCGCGGTCGCGACCGATCCAGCCGGCCAGCCAGGCAAACGCCAGGACCAGCAGGCCGGCAATCAGCGCGATCAGCGCGATCCACAGCAGCGGCGACGGGGGACGCGGGGCGCCCGGCTCCTGGCCGGCGCGGGTGTAACCAAAGAGCGACATGTCCGGAATCCTGCCTTCACGTGTGTGTGGGTGGGCGACAGGGGCATGGTGTCAGAAGGCAGCGCACGCCGATATTCACATTTTCGACAAGAGTTGACCGGCGGGGAGCCCGGCAGCGGGGCAGAGCCCCGCTCTACGATGCTTGGTCGGTCAACCGGGCAGCCACGTAGTGCCGGGTTCTACCCGGCAGATCGATCACCCCGGCAGCGGGGCAGAGCCCCGCTCTACGATTTTTGGTCGGTCAGCCGGGCAGCTACGTAGTGCCGGGTTCTACCCGGCAGATCGATCACCCTGGCAGCGGGGCAGAGCCCCGCTCTACGGGTCAGGCGTAGCGCGTCTTCAGCATTGCCCACGCCGAGCGCAGCGCCAGCGCTTCGCCACCGGCCGGGCGGCCCGGGCGTTCGCCGTCGTTCCAGGCGTACACGTCCAGGTGTGCCCAGACCTGGCCTTCGGCGATGAAACGCTCCAGGTACAGCGCGGCGGTGACCGAGCCGGCCATGCGCGAGCCGGCGTTGGCCAGGTCGGCGATGCCGCTGTGCAGGTAACGCAGGTACGGGCGCCACAGCGGCATGCGCCAGACCGGGTCGCGGGTCCGCTCGCCGGCCTGCAGCCACTGCTGGGCCAGGGTGTCATCGTTGCTGAACAACGCCGGCAGGTCCGGGCCCAGCGCGATGCGCGCCGCGCCGGTGAGGGTGGCGAAGTCGAGCACGATCTGCGGCTGCTGTTCGCTGGCGTAGGTGAGTGCATCGCACAGCACCAGCCGGCCTTCAGCGTCGGTATTGTCGATCTCGATGCTCAGCCCCTTGCGGGTGGCGATCACTTCGCCCGGCCGGAACGCATCGGGGCCGATCGCGTTTTCCACCGCGGCAATCAGCAGGGTCAGCTGCACCGGCAGCTGCTGGGCCATGATCAGCCCGGCCAGCGCCAGCGCATGCGCGGCGCCGCCCATGTCCTTCTTCATGTTGCGCATGCCGTCGGCCGGCTTGATGTCCAGGCCGCCGGTGTCGAAGCACACGCCCTTGCCCACCAGCGCCACATGCGGCTGGCCGGCAGTGCCCCAGCGCAGCGCGATCAGGCGTGGGGCACGGTGCGAGGCGCGGCCAACGGCGTGGATGGCCGGGAAATTCTGCGCCAGCAGCGCGTCGCCGGTGATCACCTCGATCTGCGCGCCATGTGCGTCGGCCAGCGTACGCGCGGCGTCTTCCAGCTGCTGCGGCCCCATGTCTTCGGTGGGGGTGTTGACCCAGTCGCGCACGCGCAGGCTGGCGGTCACCACGTCGCGCACTTCGGCCGACGGCGTGGCCAGCAACTGCGCGGGGGCGCGGTTGGGCTTGCGGTACCGCGCGAAGCGATAGCTGCCCAGGCCCCAGCCCAGGTGCAGCAGGGTTTCAACATCCGCCGGCAGCGCATCGGCCACCTTCCACACGGTGCCTTCGGGCAGCGCGAACGGCGCATGCGCGTACGCGTAGGCATCGCCGGGATCACCCACGCCCACGATCGCACCGGCCAGGCCATGCTCGCCGGGCAGCAGCACCACGCTGCCACCGCTGCCGTTGAAATGCTGGGCATCGATCCAGGCAACCAGCGCCTCGCTCTGCTGCGCGCGCCAGGCGGCGAACTGGGTACGCTCCATCACGTGCAGCGGAAGGGCCTTGGCGGCCTCGGTGGTGAAACCGTTGATCTGGGTCATGCGGGAAAAGGCTCCGTTCGTGGTCAGGCGTGCTGCGCCGATGCGTTCGCATCGAGCCAGTCGGCCAGCCCGGTCAGGGTGTCGAACTGCAGGTCAGGCTGCAGCGAAGGGTGGTTCCAGACGTGCGCGTCGCGGTTGATCCAGCAGCCGCGCAGGCCGGCCTGCATGGCGCCCACCACGTCCATCTCGGCGTGGTCGCCCACATGCAGCACATGGGTGGGGGCAACGCCAAGGCGGTCGCAGGCGGCATGGAAAATGCTGGCCGCCGGCTTGGCCGCGCCGTGTTCGCGCGAGCCCAGCTGGAAGCTGAAATGGTGGGCCAGGCCGATCCGCTGCAGGTCGGCATTGCCGTTGCTGAGCGCGGCCACCGGCACCTTCGCGGCGATGCGGGCCAGCGCGTCCAGTGCGTCCGGGTAGAACTCCACCTGGTTGCGCGCGGCGTAGAACGCCTCGTAGGCCGGTTCGAGCAGGGCCAGGTCGGCGCCGCTTTTCTCCAGCGCTTCGTGCAGGGTCAACCGGCGCAGCGCGCTCAGGTCGTGGTGCAGCTGCGGGTTGTCGTGGAAGGAGCGCTCGCGCAGCTCCCGCATGGCCGCCACGGGGTACATCGCGGCGGTGGCGGGGCTGTGCTGCAGCATCCACTCAAACAACACCTGGTCGATGCGCGCGCCGATGGGGGCGAACGGCCACAGGGTGTCGTCGAGGTCGAGGGTGATGGCTTGGACGGGGAAATTCACCCCGCCATTCTACGCCTGCGCGCGCGGGCTTTCATGGCGCGCGCAGGCATGCGCCGGGAAGGCCCCTCAGCGCAGGTCGTAGGAACAGCTGATGGATGCCTGGCCATCCTGCTGCCGCACGTTAAGGTCATGGCGACCCATCTCCAGGAGGTAGTCACCGGCGACGTTGTCCCGCATTTTCGCCAGCGCGGCGATCTGCTCGGTAGTGGCAGTGCTGAAGTACGCGGTGTAGCTGTCAACACCGTCCTCGCCGTGGGCGCCGTCGTACAGGTACAGCCGGTTCACCGGCTGGCCCAGCACCAGCAGCGGCGTGGTCAACGCATACTCACCGTCGGACAGGGCGCCGTAAGCCTGCAGCTCGGTGGGCTTGAGCACCTTGGCCAGGGCGGCGAACTGCGCAGGCGTCAGGTGGCGCTTGCAGGTGACTGCTTCCACCAGCTGGCGCCCGGCCACGTCGGCGCTGGGCGGGGGAGCGGCGACTGCCGGGGCCGCGAGGGTGACGAGGCCGGCGAGGGCGAGGCAACGGGTAACGAGGGAAGACATCAAGGCCGGGTCCATCCGAAAAAGGGCGGATATTCTGGCAGCATCGGGAGAGTGCGGCCAGCTGAATCCTCGGCGTCCCATGCTCACTCCAGCAACCGTGCCCAGCCGTGCATGCCGTCCAGCCGCGCCAGCACCAGCTTGACGCAGACCAGCAGCGGCACCGCCAGCAGCAGCCCGATCATGCCCCACAGCCAGCCGAACACCAGCAGCGACAGGATCAGGATCAACGGCGAGATTGCCATGCGCCGGCCCAGGACGATCGGGGTGACCACCTGGCCTTCAATGGTATGCAGGGCCAGGTAGCAGGCTGCCGGCAGCAGGGCCTTGAGCGGATCGCTGAACTCCACAAAGCCCATCAGCAGCATCAGCGCCACGCCGATCAGCGGCCCCACGTACGGTGCGAAGTTCAGCAGGGCCGCCACGGTGCCCCACAGCAGCGCTTCCTGCAGGCTGATCCCGAGCAGCAGCAACACCCCGGAGAACACCAGCCCGACCAGGGCGTTGATGACGGTGATGGTGAGGACGTAACGCGATACCTCGCGTTCGATCGAACGCAGGATGTCGGTGGTGAAGCGCTGTTGCTGGCGGCTGGGAAACAGCGCGATGGCATGCTTCTGCAGGTTCTGCCCATAGATCATGAAGAACAGCGTCAACAGCACCACCGCCAGCACCGACGCGGCCAGCCGTGGCGCGCGGGTCAGCACCTTGTAGGGGTCGTCCAGCTGGGTACGCACGATCTGCACGCGCCGGCTGCTCTCGCCCCCGGCGACGCGGGCGAAGTTCTCGGCGGCCTGGTTGGCCTGCTGCACCGGCTTGGTCAGGTCCTGCACCTGGCGAGCCACCTTGCGCAGCTGCTGCGGCGCTTCCTGCGCCCACTCCATGGCCGGCCCCACCAGCTGCACGCCCAGCGCGGCGGCTCCACTGAGGCCGACGCCCAGCACCAGCACCGCGCCCAGGAAGCGCGGAATCCAGAGCTTGCCCAGCAGGCGCAGGATCGGGTTGCAGACCAGCGCCAGGAACATCGCCAGCAGCACCGGCAGGATCACCTCCTGCGCGGCCCAGAGCGTGAACCCCACGGCCAGCGTGGCCAGCACGACCAGCGACATCGGCGCGCGCGGGCGTGGCGGTGGGGGCGCGGTGACGGTGTCATCGAGGGAAACGGCAGGAACGCTCATGCGGGCGCCGGGCAGGAAAGGTGCGCCATTATTGGGCAAGCCGGGTGCGGGCGGCGTGTTGGTGGCGGGGTCATATGCACCCGCGCCTGGGCTGGATGTACCCCGGCTCGCCGCCTGCGGGGCGCCCAATAAAAAACCCCGCCGCGGTGGGCGGCAGGGCTTCAGGTGCAGTGCACCGGCAGACCGGTGTGGCTCAGCGCTCGGAAAGATCCGTTGCCGCTTCCGCCGGCTGCGGCTGGCGCTGGTCATCGGCGTCAACACGCGGCGCCGCGGTGGCCGAAGCGCGGGGTGCGGGCGGCTGGCGCGGCACGCCGCCGTCCACCGCATCGTCCACCTTCTCGGCGGCCTGCTCGGCCGTATCGGCCGCTTCATTGGCCTGCATCGACGCAAACGCGGCCTGGGTACTGGCCAACAGGTTGGACACCGAGCCGATCATCTGCAGCCAGCGCGCGCCCTGGACCTTCGCCCCGAGCCCGGTGGGCTCCAGTTTGCCGGCCAGGAAACCGCCGGCCAGGCCCACGGTGATGATGCGCAACGGCGTCCAACCGGCCCGCCATGCGCCGCTGAGGGTGAACCAGCTGCTACGGGTTTTCTCCACCCGCACCGCCACCACCAGTTCGGCACGCTGCACGCGTTGCCGCAAGGCTTCAAAATTCATCGCTTGGCCCCCGTCGTATCGACGTCGGCATCGGGATCTTCCTCGCTGGGTTCGTCATACAGCCCCAGCCGCGACAACTGCCGCCGCGTGGCATGCATGCCGGTATGGCGGAAGAAGAACGATACCCGCCACATCGCATAGCCGGTCACGATCAGGCTGAGGATCGAGGTGATCAGCAGCGAGTGGAACCAGCTCATGCCCCAGCGCACCATCAGCGCGATCAGCGTGCCGGCCAGCAACAGCCAGGCCGATGCACCGAACACGATCGCCACGCCACTCCACGCCAGCGCTCGGCCGAAGGCACTGCGCGCCAACGCGAAATCGGCCGAGGCCAACCGGCGCAGGGACCGCAGGGTGTGCTTGGCCGCCTCTACCGTGTCACGACCGGCAGCACCCACCTGGCGGATGCTTTCATCCAGGTGGGGTGCCTTCTCAGCGCCGTCCGGTGGCGGGGTATCCGCGCCACCGGTGGCGGTCGACTGGGCTTGATCGCTCACGCCGGATTACTTGTCGCCGCCGCTGCGGGCCAGCTTGGCGATGATCCAGCCGGCAGCGAAGGCCACGCCGAAGGACGCCAGCGGACGCTCGCGGATGAGCTCGGCGGCGCTGTCCACCAGGTCCTTGCCCTTGTCCATCAGGGCATCCACCTGTTCCTTGGCGGCGGCACCACCGAACTCGGCGGCAGCCAGGCCCGACAGCGCGGTGTCGGACAGCTCGGCCTTGACGTTGGCCTTGCCGATACGCAGTTCGTCGCCAGCGGCACCGGTGGCGCCCTTGATCGCGCCGCCTGCGGCGGTGGCCGCCGACTTCAGGTGCGAACCGGCTTCGCCCAGGTGTTCCTTCAGGTTCTCGGTATTGGTGGGGCTCATCGTGACTCTCCGTTATGTGCGATGGGGAAGGTGACCGCAGCAGACCCGCGGTAACGAACACAAAGTAATAGCATCGGCGGGGTGTAAGGGGCGTTAGGGCTTGCTGACCCGTTCATCGCATCACCAGCACGCCCGGCGTGTTGCCGCGCACGATGCGCAGCACCAGCTGCGGCGGGCGTTGCTGGAAATTGGCCCGCCAGCTGGCCAGGTCGGCGAA
This sequence comes from Stenotrophomonas sp. 10N36, assembly GCF_056395005.1. Lineage (NCBI taxonomy): Bacteria > Pseudomonadati > Pseudomonadota > Gammaproteobacteria > Lysobacterales > Lysobacteraceae > Stenotrophomonas > Stenotrophomonas sp. 10N36. The sequence continues at coordinate 120,472 of NZ_JBFTIS010000008.1, forward strand.
CTCGCCGGCCGTGGTTTCGGTGATCACATCGCCGGCGGCAAGGCCCGAGCTGGCCGCGCGGCTGCCGCGCTTGACCTCGCTGACCTGCACCCCGCTGATGCCAGCCTGGCGCAGCGACTCGGGCAGGTCGACGAAGGTGGCACCGGCCAGGCGCGGGTCCAGCGTGTCGCCGCTGACCGCGCGCGCCTGTTCCTTCAGCGTGGCCTTGAGCTGCTGCGCCTTGCCGTCGCGGCGGATGTCCAGGGTGAGCGTGCTGCCCACCGGCGCCAGCCCTTCAATGTTGTGCAGCGCCTGCGCGCTGTCCACGCGCTGGCCGTTGGCCGACACCACCACATCGCCCGGACGCAGCCCGGCGGCGGCCGCGCCGGAGCCGGCCAGCACCCGCGTCACCAGCGCGCCGCGCGCTTCGTTCAAGCCCAGGCCCTGGGCGATCTGCTGGGTCAGGTTCTGCGCTTCCACGCCCAGCGTGCCGCGCACCACCACACCATGCTTGACCAGCTGGTCGACCACGTCGCGTGCCAGGTTGGACGGAATGGCCAGGCCCAGGCCGATGTTGCCGGCCATGCTGCCCTGCGGATTGAAGCTGGCGGTATTGATGCCCACCAGCTGGCCCTGCAGGTTGACCAGCGCACCGCCGGAGTTGCCCGGGTTGATCGACGCGTCGGTCTGGATGAAGTTCTGGTAGCCCAGCCCGCGGATGCCGCTGCGGCCCACCGCCGACACGATGCCGGAGGTGACGGTCTGGCTGAAACCGAACGGGTTGCCGATGGCCACCACGAAGTCGCCCACGCGCAGCTGGTCGCTGTTGCCCAGCGGCAGGGCGGTGAGCCTGTCGGCGGGAATGCGGATCAACGCGATGTCGGTGTCGCGGTCCGAGCCGATGAACTCGGCCTTGACCGTGCGCCCGTCGGCCAGCGTCACCTGCACGTCGTCGGCATTGTCGATGACGTGGTGGTTGGTCAGCACCAGCCCGGCGTTGGCGTCGATGATGACGCCCGAACCCAGCGATTCGTTGATGCGTTCCTGCGGCACTTCCGGGAACAGCCGGCGGAAGAACGGGTCGTTGAAGTACGGGTTGCGCACCCGCACCACCTGCTTGGTGTTGACGCTGACCACCGCGGGCATGGCCCGTTCCAGCATCGGCGCCAGCGACGGCACCGGCTGCCCGGCCACCGAGGCCGGCAATGCCGCCGTGGCCGGAATGACCAGCGACGCCGGCGCTGCTTCGGCGCGGTTGTCCAGGTGCACGTTGATCGCCGAAGCGACAAAGCCACCGAAGGCGGCGGCAAGGGCAAGTGTGAGCAGGGTGGGGAGCGGTCGCATGGTCCGTCGGTTCCGTAACGAAGAGCGGCGTGGGAGGCAGAAGCCTCTATAAGGTAAAGCAAGCTGAATGAGTGTGGCGGCCTGCGCCTAAACCGCGAATGAAATCCGGCCCGCCGCGCGGCTGGCGACGCCCTCGCGCCATCCGCTTTGGTGTCGTTGAAGGCCGCCGTGCAGCGGTCGGCTGCGCGCCGGCGGCGGGCTCGGCCATGCGCGCGATGCCGCCGTCGACCAACCATCGGTGGCATGCACCCGGCTGTCCCCTGTCGCTGTCCATGCTGCCGCTGCAGGTCATCGGTGACGTCATGTCTGCGACCAGGATGGGTCCGCTGCATGACCCCGTTTTCAACCCCGACCCCCGCCCTCTGCCGCATGCCCCGGCGGGTTGATCGGGCCAACACCGCCGGCCTTTTCGAGCGCGAAGGCAGCGCAGTTGTGCAGTAAAAGCCAACCAACCGAACGCGTACGACAGCCAATTGCACGCCGCGTCACTACCGCTCGATGCGCGCAGGAAAGACCGGCACGGCAACGCACGTGCCGTGCACGGAAGCTGTTTTAAAGGGGTTTGCTGCCAACGCCTGGTTTGCCGGGCAGCGCTGGCGTCGTCCCGCCAAGCACAGGTGCGGCTCACAGGCTGCGACAAGACCGTTCCACGATGGACCGCGCCGGTATAGCATCGCCAGCGATTTAACTGACCAGGCCCCTTAGGAGGCAATCATGAGCAACGGTAATGGTGTGACCGCGACCCTGTCGCAGGGCGTCGACGAAGTGAAAGAAGTGGCCGGCAACGTGGGCGAGACCATCGCTACCGCCGCTGAAGATGCCGTGGCGTCGGTGAAGAAGACCGTCAAGCGCGCACGCAAGGCTGCCACCACCCAGGTTGCCAAGGTCAAGAAGGCCGTGCAGAAGGCCGAGAAGACCGTCGCCAAGAAGGCCGACAAGGCCGCCAAGTCGGTTGGCAAGACCCTGGCCACCGCCAAGAAGAAGCTGGAAACGGCCAAGAGCAACGCCAAGGCCGAAGCCGCCTCGCTGAAGAAGCAGGTTGCCAAGAAGAAGGTCGCCGCTGAAAAGGCCGTGACCAAGACCACCAAGGCTGCCAAGAAGGTTGCCGGCAAGAAGGTCGCCACCGCCAAGAAGGCCGTGACCAAGAAGACCGCCGCCGCCAAGAAGGTTGTGGGCAAGAAGGTCGCCGTGGCCAAGAAGGCCGTGGCCAAGAAGACCGCCACCGCCAAGAAGGTCGTCGGCAAGAAGACCGCCGTGGCCAAGAAGACCGTCGGCAAGAAGGTCGCCGTGGCCAAGAAGGCTGTGGCCAAGAAGTCCGCGACCGCCAAGAAGGTCGTCGGCAAGAAGACTGCTGTTGCCAGGAAGACCGTCGGCAAGAAGGTCGCCGTGGCCAAGAAGGCTGTGGCCAAGAAGTCCGCCACCGCCAAGAAGGTCGTGGGCAAGAAGACCGCCGTTGCCAAGAAGAGCGTCGGCAAGAAGGTCGCCGTAGCCAAGAAGACCGTCGGCAAGAAGACTGCCGTGGCCAAGAAGGCCGTCGCCAAGAAGACCGCCGTGGCCAAGAAGGCTGTCGGCAAGAAGACCGCCGTTGCCAAGAAGGCCGTTGCCCGCAAGGCCGCCCCGGCCAAGCGTGCTGCCAAGCCCGTGGCCCGCAAGGCCCCGGCCAAGCGCGCCCGCAAGTAAGGCGTGACCACGGCGCCTGCCTGCGGGCGGGCGCCGTGATGGGCCGCCTTCGCTTGCACAAAGCTGAAGGGGTTTACGCAATACCTGCGTCAGAATGTTGGCGCACGTCATGCAGAAATGGCAGAGTCGGGATCTCGAAGTCATGGGACGAAGGAACGCCCGATGTATGCCGAAGCCCTCACCGCCGGTCACGCGCTCACCCGCCTGCACCAGGACCACCGCCTCATCCGTGTCGACACCGTGCTGGACCCGCAGACCTTCCTGGTCAAGCGGTTCGACGGCAGCGAACGCGTGTCCCATCCCTTCGCCTACCAGGTCGAGCTGCTCTCGATCCAGCCCCGGCTGGAGCTCAAACAGTTGGTGGGCCAGCCGCTGCGGCTGATCCTGGGCGACGAGTTCGGCGGCCATGGCGTCCACGGCTACGTGCGCGAATTCGCCAGCATCGGCCGCGAGGCGCAGTTCAGTGCCTACCGCGCCGAGATCGCGCCGTGGTTCGCCTTCCTGGACTACACCAGCAACTGCCGCATCTTCCAGGACATGAACGTGCTGAAGATCGTGGAAACGGTGTTCGCCGACTACCCCGACCTGGCCCGCTTCGACTACGACCTGGACACCGGCAAGCTGCCAAAACTGCCCTACTGCGTGCAGTACAACGAGTCCGATTTCGCCTTCGTCTCGCGCCTGCTTGAAGACGCCGGCATCTACTACAGCTTCCGCCATGACGAAGACGGCCACACCCTGCTGCTCAGCGACGACTCCACCCTGAGCGTGGCCCTGGGCGAACCGGCGCCGGTGTACTTCCGCGCCGACCAGGGCGTGCAGCAGCAGACCGGCCTGCACCGCTGGGGTGCCCGCCGCCGCGTGGGCCCGGGCGCGCACGCGCTGAGCAGTTTCGACTTCAAGCAGCCCAGCACGCCCTTGCGCGTGGTGCGGGGCAACGAGGCGCCCCGCGGCGTGCTGCCCGAACTCACCCAGTACCGGTACGACGGTGCGGCCCGCTTCGCCGACAGCCGCATTGGCGAGGCGCTGGCGGCGGTGCGCAATGAAGAAACCGCGTGGCCCACCAAGCTGTTCGAATGCGCCGGCAACGCCGCCGGGCTGCAGGCGGGCGGCTGCTTCACCCTGGAACAACAGCCGGACTTCATCGGCCGCGGCGCCGAAGACCGCCAGTTCTTCGTGGTGCGTCTGCAGCGCGAAGGGCGCAACAACTTCGCCAGCGATTTCGCCAGCGCCGAAGCGCCCAGCCACGCCATCGAAGCCGAGGTGCTGCGCCGCAAGATTCCCTACCGTCCGCTGCGGCAGACCCCGTGGCCGCGCATGCCCGGACCGCAGACCGCCACCGTGGTGGGCCCGCCCGGCGAAGAACTGCATGCCGACGCCTACGGCCGGGTGAAGGTGCAGTTCCACTGGGACCGCAAGGAAGACCGCCGCGACAACGGCGCCGAGAACAGCTCCTGCTGGATCCGCAGCGCCAGCCCGTGGGCCGGCGCGGACATGGGCGGGGTATCGCCGCCGCGCGTGGGCCAGGAAGTGGTGGTGGACTTCCTTGACGGCGACCCGGACCGCCCGATCATCACCGGCCGGGTCTTCAATGAAGAGAACATGCCGCCGTTCGGCCTGGAAGTGAGCGGCCTGAAGTCCAAGACGGTCAAGGGCGCCGGCTGGAACGAAATGACCATGCACGACACCGCCGGTGGCGAGCTGCTCAACATGCGTGCCCAGCGCGACATGGTCACCACCGTGCTCAACGACCAGAACGCCAGCATCCAGAACAACAAGTCCACTGCGGTGGCGGTGAACCACAGCATGAGCGTGGGCGCCAACCAGGACATCAGCGTGGGTGCCAACCGGGGCATCACCGTTACCGGCACCGACACCCTGGGCGTCACCGGCACCCGCACCACCAACGTCACCGGCGCCGTCACCGAGGCCTACCAGTCCGGCCAGACCAAGACCATCGCCGCGGCCGGCTACACCGAAACCATCACCGGCGATTTCGGCACCACCCTCACCGGCAACTACACCAGCCAGCGCACCGGCACCTGGAAGGAAACCGTCACCTCCACCTCGCTGCGCCAGGTGATCGGCAAGGTCACCCAGGAATACTCGGCCGGCCGCGAGACCACCATCACCGGGCTGGACAAGCGCGGCGTGCAGGGCGCGGTGGAAGACACCAACATCGGCGCGCGCACCGTGGGCGTGGATGGCACTTTCGAGCACGAAGTCAGCGGCACCCACAGCCAGCTGTCCAACGGCGACATGACCCTCGGCTCGGCCAGCAAGGTCACCGCGGCGGTGGGCGGCGCCTTCATCGAGATCACCGACGGCGAGATCAAGATCTCCGCCGGCGGCTCGGAAGTGGTCATCAACAGCGGTGGCGTTTCGGTCAACGGCAGCGAGATCAAGCTCAACTGCTGACCGGTCCATCGGAGGGACACCCATGCACGACACCCCCATGCTGCGCGGCATCCAACGCCTCAGCGACGCCTGGCTTGCCGCCGCCGCCGACCCCAGCCGGCGGCTGCTGGTCTGGCGGCTGCCGGCCAACGCCAGCCGCCTGCTGGCCGCCTTCTTCGAGATGCAGCGGCACGACCAGGGCCGCGACACGCCGGACTACTTCCTGCGCGTGGACACGCCCTATGAGCTCGGCTTCCGCTACAGCCGGCAGATCAAGCAGACCCTGCTCGAGCGCTACCTGGGCAGCCAGGACGAACTGCGCGGGCAGGGCATCACGCTTGGCTGGCGCGGTCCGCATGCCGAGCACCCCGACAGCGCCGCCGGCGTGGTGCAGGTACTGGACAGCTTCGCCGAGCACCACGGCAACCACCTGCGGTTGCTGGCCGCCGTGCTGGAACCCGAGCGCATGGTGCCCGGCGACGGCTTTGAACGCTGGGTGGATGCGGCGCTGGCCGCCGCCCCCGGCGACCGCCTGCGCCTGGTGCTGGTGGACACCGAGGAAGACCCGCGCTGGCAGCCGCTGCTGGAGCGCCATGCCAGCGTGGCCGCGCGCATCGACGCGCCGGTGGACATGTTCGCCATCGCCCGCGACACCGCCTCGCAGTCCGGCGGCACCGGCCCGGAAGTGCTGTACCGCCAGCTGCTCGCCGACCTGATGCTGCTGCTTGAGCGCGGCAGCCCGCAGCAGGTGGTGGCCCGCGCCGAGCGCGCGCTGGGGCTGGCCCAGCGCCACGGCTGGCAGGAGCAGGCGTCGGTGGTGCAGATGATGGTGGCCGGTGCCTGGCTCAAGGCCGGCGACCACGGCCAGGCCATCACCGCCTACCGCCAGGCGCGCAGCGCCGCCGATGCCGCCCGCAGCGCCGGCAACGCTGCTGCGCCCGAGCTGGTCATGCAGAGCTGGTTCGGCGAAGCCGGCTGCTGGCTCACCGCCAAGAACCCCGAGCGCGCCGCGCAGACCTACCTGCAGGCGTCCACCTCGGCGGCCAGCATCCCGCACCCGATGTTCCAGCTGGAAGGCCAGCGCATGGCCGGCTACTGCCTGCTCCAGCATGGCAAGCGCGAGGAAGCGCGTACCCAGCTGCTGGAAGCGATCCGCATCGCCAAGCCCCTCAGCATGCAGGACCGCAAGGCCACCACCCTGCCGCAGGCGCTGTGGGACCTGCTGCAGCTGCAGGACCTGCGCCGCGCCGAGAAGATCCAGCTCACCGCCCCGGCCTATCTCGAACAGACCACCGCGCTGCACGCGCAGGCCGAAGAGGCCGCCGCCAAGCTCGGCCCCACGCCCACCCGCGTGCAGCTGGATGTCATCGACGCCCAGCTGCACGCGGGCCTGGAACAGGCCTTCCACCGCACCCAGCAGGAACGCGAACGGCTGGTGCAGGGCGGCGACGAGTTCTTCCGCAAGATCGTCGCGGTAGGGCGTGAGTTCCTCGACCCGCACTGGAACGGCCTGCCCACCATCGAACACCCGCTCGACCACGAGATTCCGGTCTGGAGCGAACCGCCGGCCATGCAGCCGCTGCCCGACCCCGGCCCGCTGCTGGCCGGTACCGACCTTGCCCACGTCGCACCGCCTGCGGCCACCCCTGGAGTTGTTGCCGCATGAATACCCGCATTCTGGTCATGACCGTCGCCGTGCTGCTGGGCATGGCCATCGTGGTGTGGCTCGGCGTGGAATACCGCGACGAAGTCAAAGCCTTCCTGCGCGCCCTGCTGCGCGCGCTGTAAGCAACACAGGAGTGTTGCCGTGAGCATTGCCGCCAAGCATTTCGATCCGCAGCTGGGCATCGACATCCACATGTACGCGATGCCGCCGTGCCCGCTGCCCACGCCGCACATCGGCCTGGTGCTGGACCCGTTCGACTACATCCCGTTCATCGGCTCCACCATCAAGGTCAACGGCGTGCACCGCGGCACCGCCGGCACCGGCGGGCTGGATATCCACATTCCACTGGGCGTGTGGGGTCCGCCGCTGGCCGCGCCGATGGGCCCGCAGTTCGACGGCGAAGAGATCTTCATGGGCAGCCGCACCGTGTCGGCCGATGGCGAGCCGTTCTCGCGGCTGGCCATGCCCGTGCTGGACTGCAACCTGGCCGGCATGATCAACCCGTTCCGGGTGAAGAAGCCCAAGAAGCCGCTGCGCGCCATGTCGCTGCCCACCGGCTTGAACGTGGCCATTCCCACCAGTGTCAAGGTCGGTGGCCCGCCCACGGTGTCGTGGACGGCGATGGCCTTCCGCGCCGCCTTCGCCGGCTTGGGTAAGCTGCGCAAGACCGACTTCTTCCGCAAGAAGATGGACGCCTTCGCCGCGTGGCGCCGGGGCAAGTGGGGGCATCTGCCCTCGGGCACGCTCAAGTGCAAGATCCTGCGGGCCGAACCGGTGGACATCCGCGACGGCAGCGTCTCGGTCAGCCACGAAGACTTCAGCATTCCCGGCCGCCTGCCGCTCAGCTGGCGCCGCGTGTACGCCTCGCGCCATGCCCAGCGCACCGGCGCCTGCGGTTACGGCTGGCAGACCCCGGCCGACATCGCGCTGGCGCTGTCGGCCGACGGCAGCGCCTGGCTGTCCGGCCCGGACGAGGTGGCCTTCTTCCCCGAGCTGCCGCGCCGCGACGGCATGGACGCGGCCACCCTGGACTTCGTGGATGGCGCGCGCCTGTGGCGCGACAACGGCCAGTGGATCGTGCGTTTCAAGGGCGGCCTGCAGTACCACTTCGACGCCACTCCGGCCGCCGGCGTGGCGGTGCTGCCGCACGAGCGCAGCCTGCCCATCGAGCGCATCGAAGACCGCTGCGGCAACCACTGGCGCTTCGAGCGCCGCGATGGCCACCTGGTACGCATCGTGGAAAGCGGCGTGGACGGCCTGCAGGGCCGCTTCATCGAGGTGGACGCGCGCCAGGGCCACATCGACCGCCTGCAGCTGCACGACCCGGCCAGCGGCCTGAACCACCTGCTGGTGAGCTACCGCTACGCCAACGGCGACCTGATCGCCGCGGTGGACCCGCTGGATGCCCCGCGCACCTTCGGCTACCAGCAGCACTACATGGTGCGCCATACCGATCGGGTCGGCCTGTCGTTCTATTACGCCTTTGATGCGCAGTGGCGCGTGGTGCATTCCTGGGGCGACGGCGGCCTGTACGACTACCACTTCGACTACGACGCACTGCTGCACGAAACCCGCATCACCGACTCGCTGGGCCACGTGAGCCTGGTCAAGTTCGACGAAAACCGTCTGCCGCTGTGCGAGATCGACCCGCTCGACGGGGTGACCATCTTCGAGTACGACGACTTCGGCCGCACCGTGGCGGTGACCGATCCGGAGGGGCTGCGGACCGGGTTCGAGTATGACGAGCGCGGGAACCTGGTGGTGCTGGTGCGTCCGGATGATACGAAGCTCGCGCTTTCGTACGACGAATGGGACCGGATGACCGAACTCCGCACTCCCGACGGCAGTGCCTGGCAGCAGCGCTATGACAGCACGGGCCTGCTGATCGAGCAGTGCGACCCGGCACAGGCCCTCACGCGGTTCAACTACAGTCCGCAAGGGCAGCTCGTTGAGCAGATCAATGCCCGACAGGCGGCAACCCAGGTCCGCTATGACCGTCATGGCCTGGTTGCGGCCATTACCGATGCGCTGGGCAATGTCAGCCATTTTGAACACGATGCGCGAGGACAGCTTCGCAAGCAGCGGAATGCACTGGGTGGTGCAAGCCAGTACCAGTACGATGCCAAAGGACGCCTATTGGAGATTCGCGGGGAACAAGGCGCGCCGATTCTGTGCGAGTACGATGCAGAGGATAACCTTGTCCGTTACACCGACGAAGCAGGCGCGCAAACGCGCTTCAGTTATGTTGGCTTGGGCCAGGTCGCACGGCGTCTTCAACCGGATGGCAACGCGGTCGAGTTCCGCTACGACACCGAGGAGCAGCTGGCGGAGGTGATAAACCAACGCGGGGAGAGCTACCGTGTCCGACGTGATGCGCTCGGCCGGGTTATCGAGGAAGTGGACTACTGGGGCCAGTCGAAGAAGTTTGAGTACGACAGCGCTGGTCGCCTCACCGGAAGCACGGATCCTCTGGGTCAACGACTTGCTTTCCGCACCGACAGGCTGGGTCGCATCACCCGTCGCACGCTCCCGGATGTCAGGCATCCGGGAAGACTGGTCCACGAAGACTTCAACTACGATCCACGCGGGCGCTTGGTTGAACTTCGCAATGCACATCGCACCATCAGGCGCGGCTACGATTCGGTGGGCTACCTTGTTGAAGAGATACAGGACGGTTTCCGTGTCGGCTTCGGCTACGACGCGGTAGGAAATCGCGTTCTGCGCGAAACCTCGGCAGGTAATGTCATCAAGGCCGAGTTCGATGCATGTGATCGTGTCATCGGCATGGCAATCAATGGCGCATCGCCCATCCGCATCGAACGCGACGCCTTGGGGCGGGCGACCCGCGAACAGCTCAGCACCGAGGTGGAGCGACGCTTTGCATACGATGGCCGCAACCTGCTGACCGCGCAGGCGGTACTGCGTGATGCTGCGCCGCTGTTCGAGACGCGGTACGAACACGATGCGACCGGCAATCTCACACGCCGCAGCGATAGCGCCAACGGAAACGATGAGTACCGTTACGACGCACTTGGACGACTACTTGGGCACACCGATCCGAAGGGCCGGATCGAACGCTTCTTTGCCGATCCTGCCGGTGATCGCCTGCGGACAGAGGTCAAGCAGGCGCAGGCACGGAAAGTGGTGGGTAGCGACGATGAACCGCAGGGCCACTGGACCCGTGAGGGTGGTTCGGACGGAGTGCACTATGTCTTTGACCGCGCTGGGGATCTGGTCGCCACACGAAAGCTCAATGTAGCCACACCTGACCAGATCGAACTGACCTGGGATGGCAATCACCGCCTGGCTGAGAGTCGCCGAAACGGACAGGTCACGCATTACGGATATGACCCGCTGGGACGTCGCGTCTTCAAACGCAACCCCGGGCATACGACATGGTTCTTCTGGGATGGCGATGCGCTGCTGGCAGAGGTTCAACAGCCGAATGATGCCCCTGAAGCAGCGCCAGTATGGATAGACAACGTCGCCAGCCTGATTGAGGTGCGGAATCGACAGCGCCGGATCGCCAAGCTCCATTCGCAGGCAAGGGAGTACGTCTACTACCCGGAGACCTTCGTACCGTTGGCACTTATTGATCCGACTGTTGCGATTCCTGCAGGCCACGCCAGTGCACCGACAACTGTACTAAGTGAGGTGCAGCCAGTTGAATCGTCCGCACCGTCTGGCCAAGTCGAGGCGGAGGCTCCGATGCGCGGGGTGCTCCCGCAGGCTGAACCTTCAGGCGCCCACAAGGAGGCAGTAGCGCCGTTGCGGACAGCCAGCGCAGGGATAGGCTCGCTCGGTGGAATGAGCTTGAATACTCGTGTCGAGAAGGTCGCAGTCAGAGCCGCCAGCGAGCCCATGCCAGGGCTTGGTAGTGGGGGAATGGGGATGCTGGGCGGCGGAAAGAAGCCTGCGGTTACCAATGCACCGACGGCCGCCCCAAAGGAAAACTCGCAATCGACAGCTGGACACGATGACCTTCCATCAGTCGTCGAACCAGCGTCCGGGAATCAGAGCGTACCCACTGCCTCGGAAGATGCTGCTGCGTCTGCCGACGCGAAAGCCATCCTTCTGTACGTCAACGACCCCAATGGCTGCCCGAATCGCCTGATGACCGAATCAGGCGAACTTGTCTGGGCAGCGCAGTTGTCGGCATGGGCCGAAGTGCGCTCGATCGATGTGGATGTGGTGCGTAACAACCTTCGTCTTCAGGGCCAGTACTTTGACGAGGAGACAGGGTTCAACTACAACCGCTACCGGTACTACGATCCAAAGCTGGGGCAGTTCATCGGCCAAGACCCGCTGACATTGCAGGCGGGCGAAAACCTGTATGACTTCGCGCCGTCTGCCATCAACTGGATGGATGCGCTGGGGCTGAGTTGTGATGAGGTGCTCGACTCGGCGGCGATGATTAACCTGCAGCGGCGGCTCGCTGGAATGGTCAATCAAGTTAGAGATGATCTGTTGAAGAACCCCAAACTGCTTGACGAACTGCTGAGCCCTCAAGAGGTGCGTGCAATCATCGACGAGCCTTGGCGGATGAGACTGTTCTTTGGGACCGCACTGCAACGAAGGGTGACCGAACTTGCAAAAGCCGATAATGTTCTCTCAGTCTTGAAGCCAACAAGGGGCAATGCACCTCAGGACTACTTCGGTCCTGGTGGTCTTGGATACGAAATTACAGGCGGCAGCAAAAGCTCTATCTTCAGTCATAGCCAGAGACCGGGCGTTGACGCTGTTGTCACATACGAATCGATACCCGCAGATTTCGGGTACAAGTGGGTTGACTGGAGTACTGGTGGTGGATGATATCGGGATCTTGTATTCGTTGGCTGGGCCCTCACAAACGCATCGGCGATCTTTGATTGGGCGGAAGTACTCCAATGAGAATTTTGAACGCCTGCTCTTCGGTCCGGGAGATCCATTTTCCGGCGGGGTGGAGATTAGAGATTGCGAATTTGTATCATGTTCGACTGAAAGCACATTTTCGATATCACAGGGCGTACATATGCAGTCAGTCCTGTTCGATGGTGTCCGTTCTCCGGACGCGATGATGGTGTCTTCCGCGTCAGTTCTTGAGAACATTGTAGTTCGCGGCGGGAAAAAGGCTGCACGTTTATGGTGCAAGCCGCCAAGCGAAGGTGATGTCAGTGAGGCTGTTCTACAGTGGGCCAAGGCTGGGATGGCTCACGTCGAATTGGCGATTGATCTGTCGGAACTCGCAGCGGAGGATAGCTTGATTCTCGGTATCCCATTGTCAAAACTGAGATGGAATCCAGAGATCCATGTGCCCGTGTTTGCATCTTGGAGAGATTCGCCAAGCTGGGACGATCTGGATCTCGCTAGAAATAGTTTTTGGAGGATATTCGTGACTAAAGTCATAAACTCTGGTTGCGAAGAAGGCCTGTTCACCGCCCCGTTTCCTCATCAGAAAAGCCATATTCAGTTTATGGAAGAATTGGCGAGGATTGAATCAGCAGGGCTGCTTGTCCGCTGATATGGATTTTTTGTATGGCCGACTAGGCACTGGCGTACATTGCATACGTTGATGGCGGATCGCGAGTATCTTGGTCATCACGGATTGCATTGGTCCAGGCCGCTGCTGTCTCGATTGGAGACCTCGTGGTGGATGATCTCAAGCGTCTGTATTCGTTGGCGGGCCCCTCGGCAGCGGGTCGTCGATCACTGGTTGGGCGGAAGTACTCCAATGAAAAATTTGAACAGTTGCTGTTTGGGCCGGGGGACCCGTTTTGTGGTGGTGTGGATGTAGCCAGCTGCGAGTTCATTTCATGCTCGACCGACAGCAGGTTCTCTATATCAAAAGGCGTGAAAATGAACTCTGTCTTGTTCGACGGAATTCGCGCGCCAGATGCGATGATGGTGTCGACCGCGACGGTTCTAGAGAAGATCGTAGTTCGCGGCGGTAAAAGAGCTGCGGGTTTGTGGTGCAAGCCGCCGAGTGAGGGCGATGCAAGTGATGCCATTCTGGAATGGTCAAGGGCTGGCATGGCTAACGTCGAGCTGGCGATCGATTTCTCAGGGCTTGCTGCGCCGGATAGCGAGGTTGTCGGAATTCCCCTTTCAAAGTTGAAGTGGGATCCCGAGATCCATATCCCAGTTTGCTTGTCCTGGAAGGATTCGGAGCACTGGAATGACTTGGAGCTTTCGCCTAGAAGCTACTGGCGTATGAATCTGCTCAGGTTGAGAGACTTCAACTGCACCGAGGGCGTCTTTACGGCGCCATTTCCGGGTGAGAGAAATTACGAGAGCAAAATGGAGGAGTTGGCCCGAATCGAGAGTGCTGGAATTCTCAAGAGGTGATCGGGCCTCGACTTCTAGGGCAGTACAGAAGTGGATGGCTGATTTCGACTGCGTATGCGTTCCTATTCTGGAGTGTGCATGAAGAGGTTTGACGGCGCGCAGTTTTCAAAGAAGTTTGACAATGGCGGCGCGAGCTATTCGGAGGCAGTCCACGTCAACTGCGCTTTTGACAACTGCGGACTTTCGCTGTCCAAGCGTCCAGGCAAGATGTCGGTCGTTAGTCGCGTGGATGTTTCTTGCTGCTCTGCGGCGAACTCCGAGATCGGGCCGTGCGTGTTCGAAGATGTCCTTGTTCGGGATCTGAGGACAAACCCGATCTTGCTTGTCTGGTCTTCATTCTTCCGCCGGGTCAAGCTGGCGGGCAAGATTGGGAAGCTGAACATCAACCTTGCCCCATGGGGGTTCTGCACAGATCCCGACGTGCTTTCCAGTTTTGCAACAGCGAGATCTGAATTTTACGCCGGGACCGATTGGGCGCTCGATATCAGCGAAGCTCGATTTCTTGCCTTCCGGTGCGCGGGCGTCCCGCTGGACTTGGTGCGTAGAGACCCGGAAACCCAGGTGATCCTGAGAAAAGGTGTATTCCCGGGAATGCAGGCGATTGACCAGCGCTTCAAGAACGCATTTCCGGAGACCTACGATAGTCTGAAAATCTTCTGCGACTCTGGCGACGAGGAGGCGCTTCGCGTAGTTCCTCTCGCTGCACCCAAGAGCCGTAAGGACGATTGGAAAGGGGGCATCGCAGAGTTGAGAACGCTTGGTTTCCTCCGGGAGTGAGTCAGAGGGAAGCAGTTGTAAGGTGGGGCTCCTACTTCGACACCCGCACCGGCTTGAACGAGGGCGAATACCCCATCCTCAGGTTCGACTACAACGATGGCAGCTACACGCATTTCGCGGACTCCTTCGCGCTGTTCCTTGAGACCCTCGTGCGTCGAACCTGAGCCCCCCATCCAGCGAAGCCCTGTGCACGGGCATCCCCCACGCAGCAAGGGGTAGTTCGGCTGCATCACCGCTTCACCCCACGCCAGCTATCGTTGCCAAACCCCCGCCGCCTCCCGGATTCCCATGCGCGGTCTAGACTTCAGCTCCTGGCAAGCCATGCTCTCCACCCTGCTCGGGCTGGCCGTCATCACCCTGATCGGCGTCGGCATCCGGCTGCTGGTGATGCAGACCATGCAGCAGCGTCGCGAGCGTGAGAACCGCCAGATCAACGAGCGGCTACGCACGTTGATCGCCGCCTACAAGACCCTCGGTGGTTCCTTCACCGGCGCATTGCACGTCGATCCGCGCCATCTGCGCGACCTGCGCCAGCCGGCCGCGGCCGATGCCCCGGACGATGCGATGCTGTTGCCGGTCGATGGGGGCACCGGCAGCGACCGTGCACGGCGCATTCGCGATGCCGTGGAGGCGGCACTGTCCGACATCATCCTGCTCGGCACCGACGACCAGGTGCGCCTGGCCGCCACTGCCGCCACCGAGTTGGCGCAGGGCAGGCCGGTGCAGACCGCCGCGCTGGTGGTGTCGCTGCGCAACTTCATCCGCGAAGCACTTGATCTGGCGCCCATTCCCGCCAGTGTGGCCATTCCGCGCCAGGGTCCTGCCCGCCCCGCGCCCGGTGCGAAGGGCAAGGGCGAGGCCGACAAGGCCGGGGGCAAAGCGGGCGGCGGTGGCGGAGGCATGGGCGGTATGGGCGGTGGCGGCATGGGCGCCGGCAGCGCCCATCACGACGACGACACCGCGCCGCGCTGACCTCACGCGCCGTCGTGCTGCCTGCCCAGTTCATAGGCGGGCGGCGTGGCACCCATCAAGTGGGTAACGAAGTAATCCCACATGCGGCGCATGTAGTACGTATCGTTGCGGAACAATTCGTGGTCCTGATTGGCCAGGTACAGCAGGTCGTAGTCCTTGTTGGCGGCGTTGAGCGCGCGCGCCAGCTGCAGCGTCAGCGCCGGCATGGCGTTCTCGTCCAGGTCGCCATACACCAGCATCAGTTTGCCCTGCAGCTGCGCGGCCAACGCGCTGTTGTCCAGCGGCTGGAACAACGCAGGCACCGCCGTCGCATCGGGTCGCACCGCGCTGCCGTCGGCATACACCGGTTGCCCCCCCACCAGTCGGTCCATGCCGTGGATGCCGCCGCCGTACATGCCCTGGAAGCTGTGGCTGCCCGCCGACGCCACGCCCACCCGGTAGAAGGACGGATGGCGCAACAGTGCCCGGGCGGCGCTGTAGCCCCCGAAGGAGTGCCCGTAGATGCCCACCCGCGCCAGGTCCATGCCCGGGTAGCGCGCTGCCAGTTGCCGGATCGCGGCAACGTGGTCGTCCAGTTGCACGTCGGCAGCGGTCAGGAAGCTACTGTCGTGGAACGCCTTGGAGCGGCCGGGCGTGCCACGCGCGTCGATGCTGACCACCACGAAGCCGAGCTGGGCCAGGCTGGCGCGCGCCACCGGATTCATCGTGGCGGTGGCGTCCAGGTAACCCACCGGCGCGTTGCTCACGTGGGGCCCGCCGTACATTGCATCAATCACCGGGTACCGGCCGCCGGCGGTGTAGCCGGGTGGCAGGTATACGGTGGCGTAGATCGGGGTGTGGCCGTCGGCGGCCAGCAGTTGCTCCCGGTGCGGTGGCTGCCAGCCGGCCGCGCGCACGGCGCTGTCGTCGGCGTGCTCCAGGGGCAGCACTACACGACCATCGCGTGTGTCGCGCAGCACGGTGATGGGCGGCTCGGCCACGGTCGAGTGGCTGTCCACCACCCAGCGGCCAGAGGGTGCCAGCAGCTGCGGGTCACGCCCGCCCATCAGCACGCCCGCCCCTGCATCGATGGCATGGTCGGCCGCTTCGGGGGTCAACAGCACCGGCTCGCCACCGTCCAGCGCCACCCGGTACAAGCGGCGCTGGTAGGGGTCGCCGGGCTCGCGCCCGCCCGCGCTGAAGTACAGCTGCTGCTCTTCCGGATCAATGCCGACGATATCGCGCACCAGCCATGCGCCGCGGGTCAGCTGCCGGATCACCGCGCCGCTGGCGGTGTCCACGAGATACAGATGGCCCCAGCCATCGCGTTGCGAAAACCACACCACCTGGTTGCGGCCCGGCAGCACGCGCACCGCCGCGCGGTTGTAGGGATAGCTGTTGAGTTGTACGCGGGTGCTGGACGTTTCCTCCAGCAGCGTGCGCACGGTGTGTCGGTGCAGGTCGATCTCGACCAGCCGGATCCGTGCCGGGCGATCATGCCGCACGATCGCGGTGTATACCTTGTCCGCCCTGCGCGACCAGCCCAGTACACCGGCCTCGGTCAGGCTGTGCCAGCCGTCGGGCACGGGGATGGTCTGCGTGCGCGCTGCCGCCACGTCGGTGACAAACCACGCATCGCGGACCTGCTCGGCATCGCCCAGCAAGCCCAACCGCACCTGGTGCAGCACCGGGCGAACGCCCTGCGCCGGCGCCGTGGCCAGATAGGGATAGGCCTGCACGTGGCGCTCGTCATAGCGCACCCCGAACAGGCGGCTGCCGTCGGGCGCCCACGACACCGCGAACGGCGGCGGTTGCAGCCGGCCCTCGCGATAGGGAATGCCGCGCAGCGCGAAATCGGGCAGCACGCCGTAGCCGTGGGACGCCTCGCCATCCTGGGTGAGTGCAATGGCCGGTGCCGTTCCGGCCGGGAGCAGCCACAGGTTGTGGTCGCGTACCACCACGGCCCGCTGTCCATCCGGTGCGGTCAGCGCCTGCGGGTTGGGAGCGGGCAGCGCGACTGCTGCACACCGGTAGGCCGGCAGCGTGCACTGCAGGCCCTGCGCGGCGCCGCTGCGCAGCACCACCTGCAGCGCGCCGACATCGGGCGCAGTGGTGACGCTGGCCACCTGCTGCAGCACCTGGTCGGCGTCGGTAGCACCAGCGGCCTGCAGCGCGACACGCAACCGCGCGCGATCGAACAGCGGCTCGCGCGAGGGTATGTGGGGGTCCACCAGCAGGTAATCGGTGCTGCCCTGCGCAGTCTGGTGGCGGTACCAGAACCGGCCATCGTCCAGCCAGTTCGGCAGCACCGTGGCATTGCGCACTTTTCCGCGCAGGTGTCCGTCCAGTACCCGTTCGGCGCGCGCGTAGTCCTCGGCGGTGGGCGCAGCCATCGCCGGCGCCAGGCTCACGCCAAGCAGCCCCAGCATCCCGGCCAGCACCTGCAGGTGGCGCGGTGCAGATCCTTCTGTCATCGATGCAGCTCCTGTTCGGCGCCCATCGCGGCACGAGCCGCCGGGCCTGGCCGGTGGGCCTTGAGCATGCCGCGCACCGGCCAACCGGGCAAGCGCATCCAGACGTGGACGCGCTGCCCCTGCCTGCGCGCCTACTTACCGCCCAGTTCCACCACCGGCACAAAGCCGCCGTAGATCATGCGCTTGCCGTCAAACGGCATCGGGTTGTTTTCCGGATTCATGCGCGGGTCTTCCATCATCTTCTGCATGCCGGCATCGCGGGTGGCCTTGTCGGGCCATTCGATCCAGGAAAACACCACCGTTTCATCGTCCTTGGCCTCCACGGCGCGGAAGAAGTCGGTCTGCTTGCCGTGGCTCACATCGTCGCCCCAGCATTCGACCACGCGCAGCGCGCCGTGCTCGATACAGATCGCATCGCCTTCGCGGGCGTGGGCAAGGAACTTCTCTTTGTTGGCGGTGGGTACTGCAAGCACGAAACCGTCGATATAGGACATGGCTGCCTCCAGGGGTGGGCGATGGCGCACCGGAACGGGCGCCTTCATGACATACGACGTGCGGGGAAGGGGCAGATCGACAATGCGCCCGCGAGCGCGCGGCCGGCGTGATGGTAGTGCGCCTCAATTCACGCCAATGCCAACGCGTTCAATGACTTACGGGATACGCGGCGGCGCGCTTCCGTACGGGGGGTCAGAAAAATCCTAACGAGGGAGCGGAACATCCTGATATTCCAGCTGACGCGTTCAGCACACTATGGGGACGCCGGGCAGGACCTTTCCCCAAGGCCCCTGCACCTTGTCGCACACCCTGCGCCGAGCGGTGCAACACGGAGATGGACGCGTTAGCCGGTTACTCCCCAAGAGCGGCTTCCCCAGCGCGTGACGCCCCGCAAGGGCATCGTCGTGACCAGAATCCTCCTCGCGCGTAGTGTCGCCGCCGCCGTGCGCTGCCAGGTGCCTCGCACCGCCCACGCGCACCGCTCCTCACCCCGCATGCACGCCTGACAGCTGTTTTTCCGCTGGAATCTGCGCGCGCGTATGTCACAGCCCAACTGAACCCCTGCCAAAAATTCACACAGGTGAAGGGGGCTCACTTCAGGGCGGGTTGTGTCGAATAACGGAGAATTTACATTTCCGATGCAACCGACGTCCGCGTCAGCTGCAAGTAGTTCAAGACAGAGGTGTACCCCCATGAAGACTTCGTTGATTGCCCTGGCGCTTGCCGCCGCCCTGCCGTTCGCCGCTTCCGCTGCTGAAGGCCTGTCCTACAACTACGCCGAAGGCGACTACGTCAAGACCGACGCAGACGGCGGCAAGGCCGATGGTTGGGGTGTGAAGGGTTCCTACGCGTTCCTGCCGAACTTCCACGCCTTTGGTGAGTTCAACCAGCAGAAGAGCGACCTGGACGACGCCAAGACCGACCAGTGGCGCGTCGGCGTGGGCTACAACCAGGAAATCGGCAACAGCACCGACTTCGTGGGCCGCGTTGCCTACAACAAGTACGACCCGCGCCATGGCCTGGACTTCAACGGTTACAGCGCCGAAGCCGGTATCCGCACCGCGTTCGGCCAGCACGCCGAAGTCTACGCAATGGCCGGCTACGAAGATTTCAGCAAGAAGCACGGCATCAATCCGGATGGCCAGTTCTACGGCCGCCTGGGTGGCCAGGTGAAGTTGAACCAGAACTGGGGCATCAATGGCGACATCAAGATGGATCGCCACGGTGACAAGGAATGGTCGGTCGGCCCGCGCTTCAGCTGGTAATTCCAGCGTGACCGCATCGCCACGCGCCTGATCGGCGTGGCAGGAAAGGCCCGGCATTGCCGGGCCTTTTTCGTGGGCGCAGCGTCGGCTGGGTCAGATCGCAGCGGCCAACAGCGCCGCGCTGCGCGCCAACAGCACCCGCGATGCCGGCGCGGTGCCAAGCAGGTGCAGGCACGCGTGCACCATGCCGGGCAGGCGCTCGCAGTGCACCGCCACCCCGGCCTGCGCCAAGCGCGCGGCGTACTGCTCGCCTTCGTCGCGCAGCGGGTCGTACGCGCACACCAGCACGGTGGCCGGCGGCAGGCCGCGCAGGTCATGCGCCCGCGCGGGCACCGCCCGCCCATCGGCGTTGGCCACGCCCTCGCCCAGGTAGGCCTCCCAGCACCGTTGCATCAACGCCGTGCTCAGGTAATAGCCCTCGCCGAACTGCCGGTGGCTGTCGGTGTCGATGGTCGTGTCCAACGCCGGGTACAGCAGCAGCTGGTGGTGGATGGGCGGCCCACCGCGCTCGCGCGCCAGCAGGGCCACCGCCGCGGCTAGGTTGCCGCCGGCACTGTCCCCGCCCACCATCAACCGCGTCGGGTCGATGTCCAGCTGGGCGGCCTGGGCATGGCTCCAGCACAGCCCGGCGTACACGTCCTCCAGCGGAATCGGGAAGCGGTGTTCCGGCGCCAGCCGGTAGTCCACCGCCAGCACCACGCAGCCGGTGGCATTGGCCAGCGCCCGGCACGGACGGTCATACACCGCCAGCGAGCACTGGAACCACCCGCCGCCATGGGCGAACAGCAGCCCCGGGCGCGCCTGGCCCTGACAATGCCCGGCCGGCCAGTACGCGCGCACGGTGAGCGCATGGCCATCGTCGGTGGTCACGCTGAAATCCCGTACGTCGGCCACCTGCTCCAACCGACCCTGCAGGGCGGGCAGGGCAGCTTCGCTGGCCGCGCGGATCTGCTGCAGCGTCAACCCTGCCACCACCTCCGGCGGTGGCAGGGTCTGCAGGAAGCGGGCGATATCCGGGTCCAGGCTCATGCCGCGCAGTCCGGCAGCAGGAACGGCAGCAGCTGGTCCAGGAAGGCCTGCGGGGCTTCTTCCATCACGAAGTGCCCGCAGTCGGCAATCATCGTGCCGCGCAGGTCGGCGGCGTGCGCGCGCATGGTGTCCATGGGCATGTTGGCGGTGGCATGTTCGGCCCCGATGGCCAGCACCGGCATCGCCAGCGGAGTAAGAGCGCGCTGCTGGTTCTGGCGGATGGTCTCGGGAATGGCGCGGTAATAGCCAAACCCACCGCTCAGCCCGCCCGGCGCCGCATACGCGCGGATGTACACCTCGCACGCCACCGCTTCGCGGCGATGCGCCCAGCGGTCGAACATGAAGGTCAGGTAGGCGCGCTCGCGCCCGGCAATCAGCGCTTCGGGCAGGTCGCGCACCTGGTTGAACATGAAATGCCACAGGAAGATGTTGTCTTCCGGGGCCACGAACACCGGCGGTGCCTCGGCCAACCCGGGAATCACCGCCTCGGTGATGGCCAGCCGCTGCACGGCATCGGGCTGGTCGCTGGCCAGCGCGTAGGCCACCCACATGCCCACGTCATGGCCCACCACCTGGTAGCGCGCATGGCCCAGCTGCTGCATCACCGCGTGCAGGGTGGCGGCGATGGCGCCGGTGTCGTAGCCGTGGGCCGGCGTGTCCGAATCACCAGTACCGGGCGGATCCACCGCAATGGCCTGGAAACCCTGTGCGGCCAACGCCTGCAGGATGTGTCGCCAGGCGTACCAGGTCTGCGGCCAGCCGGGAATCAGCAGCACCGGCCGGCCCTCGCCCAGGATCGCGCAATGCACGCTGCGGCCGTCAATGCGGACGTGGCGGTGGGTAATGCTGTCCAGTGAAGTGCTCATCAGTGGATCCCCAGCATGCCGTGGATCTGCGCACGGCTGACCGGCGCGCCGGCGAAGTCGTCGAAGATGCGGTCGGTCACGGTGATGATGTGCGCGTTGATGAAGGCCACGCCCTCGCGCGCACCGTCTTCCTGGTTCTTCAGGCAGCACTCCCACTCCAGCGTGGCCCAGCCGTCGTAGTCGTACTGGGCCAGCTTGGAGAAGATGCCCTTGAAGTCCACCTGCCCATCGCCCAGCGAACGGAAGCGCCCGGCGCGCTCGGTCCAGCCGCTGTAGCCGCCGTAGATGCCCTGGCGGCCGCTCGGATTGAACTCGGCATCCTTGATGTGGACCATGCCGATGAAGTCGCGGTAGATGTCCAGGAAGCTCAGGTAATCCAGCTGCTGCAGCACGAAGTGGCTGGGGTCGAACAGGATCCGGCAGCGTTTGTGGCCGCCCACCGCGGCGTGGAAGCGCTCGAAACTGGTGCCGTCGTGCAGGTCTTCGCTAGGGTGGATCTCGTAGCAGAGGTCGATGCCGTGTGCGTCGCACACGTCCAGGATCGGCAGCCAGCGGCGGGCCAGCTCCTCGAACGCGGCCTCGATCAGGCCGTCCGGCCGCTGCGGGAACGGGAACAGGTAGGGCCAGGCGAACGAACCGGAGAAGGTGCCCATGCGGTCCAGGCCCAGCCGCTGCGACGCCTTGGCCGCCAGCTTGATGCGCTCGATCGCCCAGGCGCTGCGTGCGTCCGGGTCGCCGTGCAGGGCGGCGGGGGCGAAGCTGTCGCACAGCGCGTCGTAGGCCGGGTGCACCGCCACCAGCTGGCCGAAGATGTGCGTGGTGAGCTCGCTGATCACCAGCCCGTGGCCGGCCAGCATGGCGATCATGTCATCGCAGTACTGCTGGCTGTGCGCGGCCTGTTCCACGTCGAACAGGCGGTCGTCCCACGCCGGAATCTGCAGGGCCTTGAAGCCCTGGCTGGCGGCCCAGGCGGCAATGGACGGCAGGTCGTTGAAGGGGGGCTGGTCTGCACTGAACTGGGCCAGGTGCAGGCTGGGGCCTTGGATGGTGCGCATCGGATGTCGCCTTATTGTTTGTCGAGCGACAAAGAATAGGCCGCAAGTTCGCCCCGGTCAACGCCGGGTATCGCTAGAATTGCCGCACCGCTTCTTTCCGTAGTGATGCCCCATGGCCGGCCGCCCCCGCGAATTCGACAAAGACCACGCCCTCAAGCAGGCCATGCTGCTGTTCTGGGCGCGTGGGTACGAAGGCACGTCGATGTCGGCGCTGGTGGAGGCACTGGGCATCGCCTCGGCGCGCATCTACGCCGCCTTCGGCAGCAAGGAGCAGTTGTTCCGCGAGGCGGTGGCGCTGTACGAAGCCGGCGACGGGGGCTTTGCCGACCGCGCGCTGCGCGAGCAGGCGGTGCGCCCGGCCATCGAACGCATGCTGCACGACGCCGTGCTCACCTACACCAAGCGTGGGCGCGCGCAGGGCTGCCTGGTGGTGTCGGCGGCCACCAGTACCGCACCGGAGAACGAGGCGGTGATGGACTGGCTGGCCGAACACCGCCGCCAGCGCACCCAGCAGATCATCGCGCGGCTGCAGCAGGCTGCCACCGCCGGCGAACTGGCCGATGGCACCGACGTGCAGGCGTTGGGCGACTACTTCGCCACCGTGCTGCACGGCATTTCCACCCAGGCCCGCGACGGCGCCAGCCGTGCCCGGCTGCTGGCCGCGGTGACGGTGGCGATGCAGGTGCTGGGGGAGCAGGCGCATGGCTGAGGCATCTGTCCGCCATCAGCCGCGCGTGGGCTGTGGTGCGGTCATCCAGCGCGCCGATGGCGCGGTGCTGCTGGTCCAGCGCGGGCGCCCGCCCGAGCAGGGTCACTGGGGCCTGCCGGGGGGCAAGGTGGACTGGATGGAAACCGTCGAAGCCGCCGTGGTCCGCGAGGTGCACGAAGAAACCGCGCTGCGCGTGGCCATTCAACGGCTGCTGTGCGTGGTGGACCATTTCGAACCGGCGCTGCAGCAGCACTGGATCGCGCCGGTCTACCTGGCGCGCACCCTGGACGACACCGTTGCCGAACTGCAGGAACCGGAGGTGCTGCTGGCGCTGGGTTGGTTCAGCCCCGACGCCTTGCCCGCGCCGCTGACCCTGTCCGCGCGCCTGGGCCTGGCACGGCTGTCAGCGGCGGGCTGAGCCCACCTGACGCATCAGCGCTTGGCCGCTGCTGCATCCCCGCGCGCCACCGCTTCCACCTCTTCCAGGCTGGTGCACGCGGTGTCGCCTGGCGTGGACATCGCCAGCGCCCCATGCGCCGCGCCCAGTTCCACGGCTACCTGCTCTCCCTTGCCGGCCAGCAGCGCATGCACCACGCCGGCCACGAACGCATCGCCGCCGCCCACCCGGTCCAGCAGGTCCACCTCGCGCCGGCGCGACACGAACAGCATGTCGCGCGTGCGCAGTGCGCCGGCCCAACCGTTGCGTGCCGCGTTGCTGGCATCGCGCAGGGTGAAGGCCACGGCCTGCAGGTTCGGGAAGCGCTGCAGCGCCCGCTGTGCGGCCGCATCGGCTGGGCCCACGTCCATCGGTGTTTCGCGCTTGCCGAGATCGGCCAGGTCCATGCCCAGGCAGGCCGCGAAGGAATACTCATCGCCCACCAGCAGGTCGCACTCGGCGGCGATGGCGCAGTTGGCGTGACGCGCCCCGTCCGGGTCAGGGTGGCTGTCCCACAGGCTGGCGCGGTAGTTCAGGTCGTAGGACACCGCCACCCCGTGGCGGCGCGCGGCCTGCGCAGCGGTGATGGCGGTCTGCGCGCTGTGCTCGGACAGCGCGGCGAAGATGCCGCCGGTATGCAGCCAGCGGGCGCCGTCGCGGCCGAACACCGCGTCCCAGTCGTATTCGTGCGGCTGCAATTGCGAGGCGGCCGAGTAGGCGCGGTCGGAAATGCCCAGCGGCGCGCGCACGCCGAAGCCGCGCTCGGTGAAGTTCAGGCCCATGCGCGTGTTGCGGCCGATGCCGTCGTAGTCGCGCCAGACGATCTGGCTGGTATCCACGCCACCGGCCTGGATCAGCTGCTGGGCAAGCGCGCCCAGCTCATTGCGCGGCAACGCGGTGAGCACGCCGCTGCGGTGGCCGAAGGTGCTGCACAGCCCGCGCGCCACGTTGTACTCGCCGCCGCCTTCCCACACGTTGAACTGGCGCGCGTTGCGCACGCGGCCTTCGCCCGGGTCGAAGCGCAGCATCACCTCGCCCAGTGCCAGCGCATCCCAGCGCTGGCCGCTGGAGGCCGCTACCTTGAACTGCTGGCCGCTCATCGTGCCCGGCACCCCAGCAGCCCCAGGTCGATGCCGGCGGCCATGCGCCGGTAGCCTTCATCGTTGGGATGCAGGTGGTCGCGGGTGATGTCCTCGGGCAGGTTTTCGGTGTTGGCCGGGTCGCGCAGGATCGCGTCGAAGTCGATCAGCGCGTCATAGCCGCTGCGGCCGCCGCGCATCCAGGTGTTGAGGGTGGTGCGGGTGGCCGCCGAGGTCGGCTCGTAGCGGTCCGAGCCGCCGAACGGGGTGATGGTGGCGGCGATCGCGCCGATGCCGTTGCCGTGCAGGCGCTCGGCGATCTGCCGGTAGCCCAGCACCATGTCCTCGGCATTGCGGCCGGCGGTGGGCGGGGTGCCGCCGTCGTGGCGGATGTCGTTGATGCCTTCGAACACGATGACCTTGCTGACGTTCGGCAGCGCGATCACGTCGCGGTCCAGCCGCGCCAGCGCGCTGTGGCTGCGGCCGTGGTCCATTACCTTGTTGCCGCTGATACCGGCATTCACCACCACCACCTGGTCCGGGCAGGCCTGCTGCAGGCGGGTGGCCAGCAACGCCGGCCAGTCGCCGTTGCTTCCGCGCGTGGCGGTGGCGCCTTCGGTGATCGAGTCGCCCAGGGCAACCACGACCACGGGCTTGCTGGCACGTTCGGCCAGCACCGCCGACACCACGTTCTGCCGGTAAGCCAGTTTGACCTTGTCACCCACCTCGGCCAGGCGGCCGTCGGCGATGCGCAGCGCGGTGCGGCGCACCGCCGGCTTGGTGGGCTGCGGGAAGTACACGGTGAGCGACACATCGGCCAGTGCCGGCACCGTCATCGCCACCGGGTCGCTGAGCAGGGCGGCGCCCACCGGCACCACCACTTCGCTGCGACCATTGAAGGTGACCAGCTTGGCCGGGGTGGCCGTGCCGGTGCGTTGGGCCGAGGCGCCGCCGATGGTCAGCGGCGCATCGCCCAGTTCATTGCTGATGCGAAAGCGCAGCGCGGTGGCCGAACTGGCCAACCGCATGTCCTGGCGCACCGTCTGGTGCGCGAACTGCACCGGCGCCTCCGGGGTGCCGTCCTGGCGGTCCGGTGCGGGTGAGGCGGTCCATGCCGGCACCCACACCTGGGCATGGGCGGGCAGCGCAGCGGCGCTGGTGGCAAGTGCAATCGAAAGTGCAGTGGTCCAGCGCAGCATGGTGGCCCTCCCAGGCGGTCAGCGAAGCAAACGGATCAAGAGAAGTAGGTGCCGCCGTTGACGTCCACGTTGGCACCGGTGATGAAACCGGCGGCATCGGAGGCCAGGTACACGGCCGTGTCGGCGGCTTCCTGCGGGCGGCCCTGGCGGCGCAGCGGGGTGTTGCCGGCCACGGCGGTGCGCACTTCCGGCTTGGTGAATTCATCGTGGAAGCGGGTGGCGATCATGCCGCAGCACAGGGCGTTGACGCGGATGCCACGCGGGCCCAGTTCCTTGGCCATGGCGCGGGTGAAGGTCATCACTGCGGCCTTCGCGGTGGCATAGATCGCCGCGCCCGGGCCACCGCCATCGCGGCCAGCCTGCGAGGCGAAGTTGACGATCGCGCCGCCCTCGGCCATGTGCGGCACCACCGCGTGGGTGGTCAGGTAGACCGAGCTCATGTTGAGGTCCATCACCTTGTGGAAGAACGCTTCGTCGATCTCGGCCAGCGGGCGGCGCTGCACCATGCCGCCGGCCACGTTCACCAGCACGTCGATGCGCTCACCGAATGCGGCCTGGGTGGCGGCCACCATGCCGGCCACCGCCTTGGCATCGGTCACGTCGGCGCGGTGCACGATGGCGGTACCACCGGCGGCCTCGATCTGCTTCAGCGTGTCCTGCGCGCTGGCTTCGTCGTTGGCGTAGTTGATGCACACCTTGGCACCGGCGGCCGCCAGCTTGATCGAGATCTCGCGACCGATGTCACGGCCGCCACCGGTGACGATGGCCACCTTGTTGTTGAATTGGGTCATGGAAAACTCCAGTAGTGCGTTGGGGGAAAGGAACGAAGAGGTTCAGCGCGGCTGGGCCGGGCCGTCGAGTTTTTCGACGCGGCCGGTCACCAGCCACAGCGCCAGCAGCGAGGCCGGCACCAGTGCGGCCACCAGGATGAAAATGGGCGCGTAGGACTCGTGGGTCATCGCCGGCACCAGCCAGGTGGTGATCAGCGTGCCGGCCACCGCGGCCATGCCGCCCAGGCCGGCGACCGAGCCGACCGACTTGCCGCTGAAGATGTCGCCGGGCAGGGTCTGGATGTTGCCGATGGCGATCTGGAAGCCGAACAGCACGAAGGCGATGGTCACCACCGCCCACACCGGGTCGGTGGCCAGCACCGCGCCCAGCAGCGCCGGAGCCATGATCGCGCCGCCCAGGGTGATCACCACCTTGCGGGCCTTGTCCACGCTCCAGCCGGCGCCGATCAGGCGGCCGGACAACCAGCCGCCGCCCAGGCTGCCGATCATCGCGCCCACGTAGGGCACCCAGGCGAAGATGCCGATCTGCTTGATGTCAAAGCCGAAGGTGTCGGCCAGGTAGAGCGGCAGCCAGGACACGAACAGCCACCAGATCGGGTCCAGGAAGAACCGCGAGATCAGGATGCCCCAGGTCTGCCGATGGCCCAGCAGCTGGCGCATGCTCGGTACATACTCGGCCTTGGGCGTGGCCGGCTGTTCGGCGGGCGCATCCAGGATCAACGCGCGTTCGGCCGCGCTCACCCACGGGTGCTTGTCGGGGCCGGCGCGGTAGATGATCAGCCACGGCAGCAGCCAGATGAAGCCAATCGCACCGATCAGGATGAACGTGCCGCGCCAGCCCAGCCACAGGAACAGCACCGCGATCAGCGGCGCCGACACGATCGCGCCGATCGACGCGCCGGCGTTGAACACGCCCTGCGCCAAGGCCCGCTCGCGCGCGGGGAACCACTCGGCGTTGGCCTTCACCGCGCCCGGCCAGGCACCGGCCTCGCTGATGCCGAGCATCGCGCGGACCAGGCTGAAGGACAGGATGGAGTGGGTGACCGAGTGCAGCGCAATCGAGATCGACCACACCGCGATGGACAGCGCAAAGCCCAGCCGCGTGCCGATGATGTCGAACAGGCGCCCGAACACGAACTGGCCGGCGGCGTAGAACAGCATGAACACCGTCACCAGCAGTGCGTAGTCTTCCTTGGTGGCGCCTACATCCTTGGAAATCTGCGGCCACATCACCGCCAGGGCGTTGCGGTCGATGTAGTTGATCACCGTGGCAATGGCGATGAGCGCCACGATCAGCCAACGGACGTAGGTACGGGCCTGCGTGGTCACTTTCATTTGCTGTCCTTGCCGGTGCTGCTGTCAAAGCGCTTCCAGCCGCCGTCCCAGCGCCAGCTCTGCCCACCGCCACTCACTTCATGGCTGCCGGGCTTGTCCGGTTCATCGGCAATGCCCACCGCCACCCGCTTGCCACCGGCCAGGTCCAGCACCAGCACATCGGCATCCTTGCCGCGGTAATGCGCAATGGCATCGATGCGGCTGTTGGCACCGCGCACGGTCTCGGCCGTGCCGTCGTACTGGCCGTGCGGTTCCAGCACGCCGTAGAAGGTGGTGGCGGTCTGGCCATCCACACGCTGCAGCAGCATCGGTTCGCGGCGCAGGTTGAACGACGGGTCATTGGCCCCGCTCTCTCCGATCAGCGCCCGCGACGGCGCGGTGCTGGCGAAGCGGTAGGTATAGAAGCGCCCGTCCAGCAGCCAGGTCAGGCTGCGCGCCTCGCTGCTGGGCTCGCTGGAGGCATCCACCCACACGTGCTGGTAGCCGTTGGCCTTGCCCAGCACCGGGCGGCTGGTTACCGCCGACTGGCTCTTGAAGCCCACATCCATGATGTGGCCGTTGAAGTGCAGCGGCAGGTCGTAGCGCGCCGCCTTGCTGCCGGTCACGCGCAGCAGGTCCAGCACCACCGGCTCGCCCAGCGAGGGGTGGGCCAGCAGCAGCTGGGTGCGGGTGAAGCTCACCCCGTCGTAGGCGCTGTCCATGCGTGCCGAGGCAATCTGGGTGTCGTCGCGGGTGGCAAACAGCAACGGCGTCGGGGCCAGCGGCTGGCCCTTCTTCCAATCACCGCCGAAGTGGCTCTGCTCGTTCACCACCAGCGTGTTGTGCGCGATGGTCTGGCGTGCCCAGCTGTTGTTCTCGGGCAGGTAGATGCCGCCGGCCTTGGCCTCGATGTTGAGGAAGCGCGCCGCGCCGTAGTCGGTGACCACGCGCTGGCCGTTGTCGTAGAACAGCCAGTTGAGCTTGTCGAAGTGGCCGTGGCCCATGCCCTGCTTGGTGTTCTTCATCACCAGTGCCTGGCCGTTCTCACCGCCCATGCGCAGGATCGCCAGCGCCCCTTCGGTGCCATCCGGTCCATCGCGCAGCAGGGTGGGTACGAACGCGAACGGCGTGGCCTTGTCCTGTGCCAGCGCCTGGGCCACCTGCAGACCCTCGGGCGACAGCAGCACGCGCTTCTGCGCCTTGGCCACCGACAACAGGCGCGCATCGCTGGTGCGCGCGTAGGCGATGTCGATGCCGGCCACCAGCTCTTCGGTGTCCAGGCCTTTGTCCAGGATCGCGTCGTTGATCGGGAAGAAGTAGCCGCCGTAGCTGCTCTGCACCAGGGCATCCACCGCCTTGAGCAGCACGCCGTCGCGGCGCTTGAAGATGCCCTGCTGCGGGTCGTTGCGCTCGATCGCATTGGCGAACAGGATGAACGGTGCCAGCGCATAGCGCTGGTAGTAGGGGCCTTCCTCGTAATAGCCATCGGGCGAGAACAGCTGGTCCACCTGCTTCAGGAAGCCGGCGCTGCCATCGCGCTTGCTGCCCTTCAGCGCCTTGTCCACATAGGTGGGGTCGCGCAGCACGTAACCGGTCATGCCCACCGCCGCCACCGCCCAGGTGGCGTGGTTGTGGATCTTGTCGAAGTTCTCCGGCGTGCCGCTCAGGAAGTCGGCCATCGGCCGGAACACGTTGTCGTCGATGGTCTTTCGGTCCGCGGCACTCAGGCTGTCGCGGATCGCGTCGTAGCCCTGCACCGCGCTCACCAGCCACACCGAGTCGTTGAGCGTCTGCCAGAACAGCCGGCCGGGAATCTGGCCGCGCCCCTGCGGGTGGGCGCCCAGCCCGGGGTACAGCTTGGCGTAGCCCAGCAGCAGGTCGCGTGCGTAATCGGCATAGACCTTGTCGCCGGTCAGCCGGTACAGCGCACCGGCAGCCTGGATGGCCTGGTAATTGCGCTTGTGCTGCTCGTGGGTGTAACCGCCGCCCTTGTCCTTGGGCACCGGCACATCGATGCCGGCCTTGATCATGCCGCGCACCAGGCGTTCGGCGCGCTGCTGTTCCTTGGTGAACACCGGGTAGCGGGCGCCGTCGCTGCGCATCTGCTGCCACTGCGCGGCGGTCACCAGCACCGGCGCGCTGCCTGCGCTGGCCGGTTGTTGGGTGGCGGCCGGTGCGGCGGCAACGGCGGGCAGTGCTGCGGCGCTGAAGGACGCGGCCAGCAGCAGCATCAAGGGCGTGGAACGCGTCATGGCAGGGTCTCGGCTGGAGTATCAGACTGCATTGCCGCCGTGGCGGTAAGCACGTTGTTGCGCACGCGCAGGTGGGGCTCGCCCACGCGGTGGCTGAAGCGCACGCGGCCGCTGTGCGCGAATTGGTTGTCCACCAGCGTGGCCTGCTGCACGCCCTGCAGGCGCAGGCTGGTGTCATCGGCCACGCCCACCTGCTGCAGCTGGTTGCCCTGCAGCAGCAGCGACGGCCCGAAGGTGCTCTCGTCGGTGCCGCCGCGGTACAGGCTCAGCAGCGGCCCGCCGATGCGGGTGAAGTGCGAATCCACAATCTCCACCTGCTCGGCGTTGTAGGTGCCCAGGTCGTCGGTCTCGGCGGCGGCGGCAATCACGCTGCCGCTGATGTCGTCCACCGTGGTGTTGCGCAGCGCGATGCGCGCGGCCAGGCTGCCCTTGCCGGCGTTGATCACGTCGAAGGCCTTGTTGGCGGTCAGCCCGTGGATGCGGCTGTCTTCAATGTGCAGGGTGTAGTTGAACGCCTGGCTGCCCGGGGCGATGCGCACCACCGCGTTGCCGGCGGCATCGGGCGCCAGGGCGCCATCGATGTCCAGCCGCGACAGCTTCAACGCACCGCCCGCGCGGATCTCGAACAGGCTGGGGCGGGTGAACTGCAGGCGGGCCTGGCCACGCGCCGGCCCGATCACGCTCAGCGGGTGGTCCACGCCCAGCACCTGGTCCACCCGGTACTGGCCGCGCTGCAGCTGCAGGCGGTCGCCCGGGGCGCTGGCTGCAATGGCGCGGGTGAGGGTGTCCTCGCCCGGGGCCACCTTGCGCACGCTGCCACTGTCCAGCGCCACCGTGCTCAGTTCCTTCGGGTACCACGCAACGCCCACCTGGTCGCGGGCGATCGGTGCCAGGTCGCGCGGGGCGCCTGCGGCCACTGTTTCCACCGGGTACTGCAGGCCGTTGGCCGCGCGCTGCAGGGTGACCTGGCGCGCGCTTACGCCGGCCGGGAAGCCGGGCGACACGGTGGGACTCTGCACGTTGCCGCTGAAGGCAATGCCGCCCAGGTTGCCCTGGCTGCGCAGCAGTGCGTTCTTGCCATCACCGATGAACAGGTTGCCGGCCATGCGGCTGTTCACCGGCATGGCGTTGCGCTCATCGTCCAGCCCCGCGCCCAGGAACAGCTGGCGCACGTTGATGAAGCTGTTGCGCTCGATCACCGCGTCGTCGACCTGCTCGTAGCGGTTCAGAGGCGCGTCGCGCGTGCCGGCCATCACCGCCAGCGCGGCGGCGAAGTTGTCGCCGGCGATGTTCTCGAAATAGTTGTCGCGCACGATCTGGTGGCGGTTGATCACCCGCACGCCGCCGGTATGGGCCTTGTTGTTGCCCAGGAACACATTGCGCTCCACCACGTTGCCGTGGCCATGGCGCAACACCATCGACCCGCGCGATTCAAAGAACACGTTGCCCCGGTACAGGTTGCCGCCGGACTTGTTGGACACGATCTCCACTTCGCCGTCGCAGTGTTCGAACCAGTTGTTCTCCACCACCGTATTCGAATTGGACTGCGAGTCGGTGCTGGTACCCACGCGGATGGTCTCGCCGCCGTTGCTGCCCAGGTTGGGGCGCGGGCCGAACCAGTTGTGGTCGATGCGGTGGCGGTTGTCCAACCCGCTGGTGGCGTTTCGCACCACCACCAGGGTGGTGCCGGCGTTGGTCTTGCCCACCAGCTGGTTGTGGTCGAAGCGGTTGTGCTGGCCGTACATGCCCACCCAGTTGTCCGACTGCTGGCGGTCCGGCTTGTTGTAACCGTCGATCACCACCCCGGTCACCCGGCTGTGGGTGGCCCATTCCTTGGACGAGGCGCGGAAGGACACCACTTCGCTGCCCGGCGCCCAGCCATCGCGGAACACCAGGTTGGACACTTCCAGGTAGCTGCCGGCCAGCCGCAGCTGCGACTGGCCGCTGAGGATCACCTTGCCGGGGGTCTGCGCCGTCAGCTTAATTGGTTGACCAATTGTGCCGGTGCCGCGCAGAAGCAGGTCGGTATCGCGCCACACGCCGTCGGCCAGGATCACCGTGTCGCCGGGTTGCAGGGTCTTGGCCACCTGCGCATAGGCGGCAGCGTCGTGGACCAGGTGATCGGCGGCGAAGGCGGGCAGGGCGCCCAACAACAGGCCCGTGGCCAGTGCCGCCGCAAGCGGGCGCAGCGCCCATGGCGCATGCGAATGGTGCAAAGTCACAGGCTTACCCTCCCAGATCAACCGTGGCGTTCAACGCGAGTCCGGATCGTAACAGGTCGGGCGCGGCGCGCGTCAACCACAATCGCATACCACTTTAGGTGCATGTGGTTGGCCGGTTGCGCATATTTCTGCTGCATCCGCACATTAAATTCGTCCAAAGTGGTCTAGGCGGATCACAGGGGTAGACTTTAGTACCAATTCATTGACATTGGTCCAGCAACCGTGAATTGTCCGGATCGAATCCGTGTAATCGGACGATCCATCCTGGGAGGGAGATCACGATGTTGCATGACCGCCGTACGGCCTCGCCACGAGGCCTCCGCCGCACCGCGCTGCATGGCGCGCTGTTGTATGCCCTGTCTGTCACCGCGGCCGTGCCGCTGGTGTACGCACAGGAGGCCGAATCACCGCCCGCGCAGGCCACCACCCTGGACCAGGTCCAGGTCACCGGTGTGCGCGGCACCATCCAGACCTCGATCGACAAGAAGCGCGAAGAGACCGTGGTGTCCGACGTGCTCGCTGCCGAGGACATCGGCGACCTGCCGGCCCTGTCCATCGGCGAGGCCATCGAAACCATCACCGGTGCCTCCACCCATCGCGAGAAGGGCGGGGCGTCGGAAATCTCGATCCGTGGCCTGGGCCCGTTCCTGGGCTCGTCCACCTTCAACGGCCGCGAAGCCACCAACGGCAGCGGCGACCGCTCGGTGAACTTCAACCAGTTCCCGTCCGAGCTGATCAACAGCGTGGCGATCTACAAGACCCAGCGCGCCGACTTCGTCGAAGGCGGCGTGGCCGGCACCGTGAACATGGAAACGGTCAAGCCGCTCGAATACGGCAAGCGCACCATCCAGGTGGATGGCCGCGGCACCTGGCAGGACTACGACGACCGCCTCAAGGACAAGGACGGCGTCGGCTGGCGCGGTACCGCCAGCTATATCGACCAGTTCGACATGGGCGGGGCCGGCAAGCTCGGCGTCTCGGTGGGCGTGCAGGCCCTGCAGGGCAGCAACCCGGAAGAAATGTTCTCCAGCAGCTCCACGTGGGTGGCCTGCGACGGCCGCGAAACCGTGGGCGCCACCCGCAACTGCACCCAGGTCAACGGCAACCAGGTCGCCAACGGCGTGCCCTATTACCTGGTGCCCAGCAGCCGCATCTACCGCCAGTTCATCGAACACGACAAGCGCGACTCGCAGTTCGCCGCGCTGCAGTGGCGTCCCAACGACACGGTGGAAGTGAACTTCGACTACCAGCATTCCAAGCGCGACTACACCGAAGACCGCTCGGACCTGTCGCTGTCGTCGATGATGCGCAACCTCAACAACCGCGTGGTCACCGACGACGGCGCGCTGCTGCACCACACCGGCAGCACCACCATCGACTCCACCGGCAACTTCCTGGAGCGCAAGGAGGAATACACCGGCGGCGGCTTCAACGTCATCTTCCGGCCCACCCCGGCCTGGACGCTGTCCACCGACCTGTCCTATTCCAACACCCAGCGCGACCAGATCGAGCGTTCCACCCGCCTGCGCGCCGGCCGCACCGACGTCAACGGCAACCCGGTGGGCGGCATCAAGAACACCCGCTACGTCGATTACACCTACGACTACAGCGGCGATGTGCCCAGCATCTATCTGGATCCGGCGTTCGACGTGAACAACCCGGACAACTACACCGATTCGGCGCTGATCCGCCGCCGCCAGCAGAGCCGCGAGCACACCATCCGCGCGCAGCGCTTCGATGCGGCGTTCACCCCGGAAAGCGGCTTCTTCACCGCCATCAAGGGCGGCGTGCGGCATTCCGAAGCCACCTACACCGACTTCACCGACACCCGCGACATCACCACCACCAATGTGGCCGCCATCCGCGCGGCCAACCGCGCCTGCCGCCAGGAATTCCCGCAGAAGGACTTCCTGGCCAACGCCAGCGGCAACACCATCGACCAGTGGGCCAGCTTCGACAGCCGCTGCCTGTTCAACGCCTTCACCGGCGTGGACGACACCGGCCTGAGCGCCGACCTGCGCGACCCGGCCAACAACGATGTCACCGAGAAAACCAACGCCCTCTACCTGATGGGCGACTACAGCAGCGAGTGGTTCGGCCTGCCGGTCACCGGCAACATCGGCGTGCGCGGCGTGCGTACCGACGTGCGTTCGGTGGGCCTGCGCAGCAGCCTGGATGTCATCAACAACCCCGATGGCAGCGTGACCCTGCGCCCCACCGGCGACTTCACCCGGCAGATCCTCAAGTCCAGCAACACCGAATGGCTGCCCAGCTTCAACGCCGCCTTCGAACTGCACCCGGACCTGCTGCTGCGCGTGGGTGCCTACCGCGCCATGTCACGCCCCGACCTGGCCGCCGAAGGCTTTGGCCGCAGCTTCACCCTGGACGAGGCCGATACCGATTTCCGCACGGTGGCCGAGGCGCTGGGCAACATCACCGCCACCGGCAACCCGCGCGCCAAGCCGCTGATGTCCTGGAACGCCGACGTCTCGCTGGAGTGGTATGCCAACGCCGATTCCATGCTGTCCACGGCCATCTACTACAAGCAGTTCAACGGCGGCTCGGTACCGGTGGTGGTGGGCGAAACCTTCGACATCGACGGCCAGAGCGTCACCGTTCCGGTGGAGCAGCTGGCCACCAGCGACCAGAAAAGCGACCTGATCGGCTTCGAGCTCACCGGCTCGCACAGCTTCAGCTACCTGCCGGGCATCTTCTCCGGCCTGGGCGTGAAGGCCAGCTACAACTACGCCCATTCCAACTTCAAGACCGAAGACCTGCGCCTGGGCGAGTCCACCGACCCCATCACCGGCGTCTTCACGCCGGGGATCGTCGAGCCGGCCAACATCTTCGGCCTGTCCAAGCACGTGGCCTCGGCCCAGGTGTATTGGGGCCTGGGCAAGCTGGACCTGCAGGCCATCTACAAATACCGCTCGGATTATTACCAGCAGTTCGTCGGGGACCCGTCGCAGAACCGCTACGTGCGCGACAATGGCTCGCTCGACTTCCGCGCCACCTACAAAGTGAACAAGCACTTGTCGCTGTCGTTGTCGGCCAGCAACCTCACCGACGAGCCGCGGGTGTCGGATATGCCCATCCTGGGCAGCTTCCGCGAGTACACCACCTACGGGCGGCGCTATTATCTCGGGGTGCGCTACCGCTTCTGAGGTCAGTGGCGCGGTTTTCCCAACCGCGCCGCTCTCTGAGGGCGCGGGTCGCATGATGGTCCCCAGCCACCGTACAGCCAGGTCTTGATGATGTCCGAACCCCGTCTCTACCAGTCCATTGCCGCCGAAATCGTCGCGCTGATCGAGAAGGGCGAATTCCCGCCGGGCTCGCGGCTGCCCGGCGAACGCGACCTGGCCGAACGCCTCGGCGTCAGCCGGGTGACCGTGCGCGAGGCGGAAATCGCGCTGGAAGCGCAGGGGCTGATCACCATCAAGACCGGCTCGGGCGTGTATGTGAAGGCGCGCCCGTCGCAGGCCCCCGGCGCGCTGCCGGACGTGTCTGCCTTCGACCTCACCGCCGCCCGCGCGGTGATCGAGGCCGAAGCGGCGGCCATGGCCGCCAGCCGCATCACCGACGCCGAACTCCAGGACCTGGCGGGCCTCATCGCGGCCATGGTCGACCCGGCCTCGGGCGAGGCCGCCGCCAGCGAAGCCGACCGCCAGTTCCACCTGTCCATTGCCCGCATTGCCGGCAACCCGGTGGTGGAGCACTGCGTGCAGCTGATTTGGCGCATGCGCAACGAACTGCCGCGGGTGAAGCAGGTGTATGCCAACGTCTGCCACAACGACGACGACACCCGCGACGAAGAACACACCGCCATTCTCGACGCCCTGCGCCAGCGCGACCCGGCCGCCGCACGGCTGGCCATGCGCAACCACTTCCAGCGCCTGTTCGAATCCATGCTGGAAGCCACCGAAAACGAAGCGCTGGCCGAAATCCGCCGGCGTACCCAGCAGGACCGCGAACGCTTCATGGCCGCCACCGGGCACTGAGCCCGGCGCGGGCGGGGTGGGTTACTCGCCCTGGTACTGCTTTTCTTCCACCAGCTGCGAACCGGCCACGCGGTTGATCTCGTTCTTCACCTTCACCCGCTCGCCGTTGGTGCCGTACACCCCACGCGCCAGCTGGATGAACGCATCGTCGAACACCTGCGCCGCTTCCTTGTCGCGCAGCTGGTCCTGGATGTCCCACATGCGCACGTTGATCGCCTTGAGCTGATCCTTCAGGGCACCCAGCCCCGGCTGGCTGGCCAGCTGCTGCTGCCACAACGGCCACAGGCCATCGAGTTCCTTGCGGACGTTGGCGTTCTTGCCGGCATCGCTGATGCGCTCGGCCTTGATTTCCAGAATGGTGATCTTGTCGATCAGCTCGCCAATCGATACCGGGGTCAGGATCGCGTCCACGCCATTACTCGCAACAGGTCAGAGCGGCCATGATAGCGCGGCCCCTGTGCGGCATCGTGGACGCAGGATTTACGCTGATTTTGCGCCGGCACCGCCGCCACGGCATGGCGGCTTTACGGCCCCAACAGGAACACTGCCCACCTCGACGGCGCCGCCGTCCGATGGAGTGCTTCCCGTGGTGGTTGAACAGATGAAAGGGCGCATCGTGCGCCGCTGCAGCGTGCTGCTGCTGGGCCTGGCGATGAGTGGTGCGGCGGCGGCCGCGGTGGAGGGCAACCCGACCCTCACCACCGATTACGTCTGGCGCGGCAGCTCACAGAGCGACGGCGACCCGGCCGCGCAGGCCGGCGTCAAACTCGTCAGCGAGCGCGGCTGGTATGCCTCGGTATGGGGCTCGGGCGTGTCGTTCCAGCCCGACAACGGCGCACGCAGCGAGTTCGACGTGGTGGCCGGGTGGAGCGGGGCGTTGGGCCAGGACTGGGCGTTGGACGTCAACCTCACCCGCTACCTCTATCCGTCCAGCAACGTGGACCTGAACTGGACCGAGCTCAACAGCACCCTCACCTGGCAGCAGCGCTACTGGCTGCAGGTAGGCGTGTCCGACGACGCGCTGGCCGGGGGCCACACCGGCACCTACGCCCAACTGGGCGCCCGCCTGCCGTTGGGCGAGCAGTGGCGGTTGGAAGCGGCGGTGGGCCACTACTGGCTGGCCAGCGCGCAGGCCGACGACTACCTGCACGGCCAGCTCAGCGCCGTCTGGAAGGTCCACGGCCCGTGGGAACTGCGCCTCACCGCGCACGACACCGACACCGCCGCCAAACGCCTGTTCCCCGGCAACGCGGGCTCGCGGGTCGAGTTCGCGGTACAAACCGCGTTCTAACGGAGCGCCCACCAACCCCGCGCGGTAGAGCCGACCGTTGGTCGGCTACCCCAGGCGGCGCGCAATGCAGCCGACCAACGGTCGGCTCTACCGGGCGGCACGCAAATGCAGCCGACCAACGGTCGGCTCTACCGGCGCATCACCGCCATCGCCCACACCGCCATCGCCACCGCGGCCACGCCCGCGCCGGTCACGCACACCCCGGTCCACCCGAACGCGCCATACACCTGCGCCGACACCAGCGACCCCAACGACCCGCCAATGAAATACCCGGTCATGTACCCCGCATTGAGCCGGTTGCGCGCCTCCGGTCGCAGCGCGAACACCACGTTCTGGTTGCTCACGTGCAGCAGCTGCGCCGCCAGGTCCAGCACCAGCACGCCGACCACCAGCGCCACCAGCGACTGCGTCGAAAAGCCCAGCGGCAGCCACGATGCCGCCAGCAGCACCAGCGCCAGCGTCGTCGCCAACGCCGCCTTGCCCCGGTCGGCCATCCGCCCGGCCACCCCGGCGGCCAGCGTGCCCGCCGCGCCCACCAGCCCGAACAGCCCGATCGTCGCATCGCTGTAGTGGTACGGCGCGCCCGCCAGCAGGAAGGCCAGCGGCGTCCAGAACATCGCGAACATCGCAAAGCTCAACGCCCCCAGCAGCGTGCGCAGCCGGAACACCGGCTCCTGCGCGAACAACGTGCCGATCGAACGCAGCAACGCCCCGTAACTCAAGCCCGCATGCTGGTAGAAACGCGGCAACGTGCGATACAGCACCCACGTGGTCAGCACCAGCGTGCCCGCCGCCATCCAGTACACCCAGCGCCAGTCACCCAGCGACGACAACGCCCCGGCCACCGTGCGCGCCAGCAGAATGCCCAACAGCAGCCCGCTCATCACCGTGCCCACCACCCGGCCACGCTCTTCCGGCCGCGCCAGCGTGGCCGCAAACGGCACCAGCACCTGCGCCACCACCGAAAACAGCCCGGTAATCGCCGTACCCACCAGCAGCCAGGCGAACTCATGGCTCAACGCGCTCACCACCAGCCCGGACGCCGACAGCAACGACATCACCACGATCAACCGCCGCCGCTCGAACATGTCGCCCAGCGGCACCAGCAGCACCACCCCCACGCCATAGCTCAACTGCGCGGCCGTCACCAGCGTGCCCGCCCGGCCGAACGACACCCCGAACTCGCCGGCAATGGTGTGCAGCAGCGGCTGCGCGTAGTAGTTGCTGGCCACCGCCACGCCGGTGGCAAAGGCCATCAACAGCACCTGCCAGCGGCTCAACGGGGTGTGTACATCGGCGGTCATAACGCGTCCAGACTTCAGGGGGACGCCAGTGTCCGCCCACCCGCGCCATGATGGAAATGAATAGTTATCATCCAATGCATCTCAAAAATAGATGCATACCGGAGACCACCGCGTGAACCTCAAACAGCTCGAGTTCTGCGTGGCCCTGGCCGAAGAGCGCAACTTCACCCGCGCCGCCCAGCGCTGCCACGTCGTGCAGTCTGCGCTCAGCCACCAGATCGCCCACCTGGAAGAAGAACTGCAGGCCACCCTGTTCGAACGCCTGCCGCGCCAGGTACGGGTCACCCCGGCCGGCGAAGCGCTGCTCAGCCACGCCCGCCAGGTGCTCGATTCACTGCGGCACATGCGCGAAGACGTGGCCGCCGTGGCCGGCCAGGTGCGCGGCACCCTCACCATCGGCCAGATCACCTCGCTGACTGCCGTGGACCTGGTGGCCTGCCTGGCTGCCTTCCACACCCGCTACCCGCAGGTGGAATTCCGACTGCGCATGGACAAAAGCGAAGTGCTGATGGAAGACGTGCGCGAGCGCCGCGTCGATGTCGCGCTGGTGGGCCTGTCGCCCGGCACCGCCATCGACGGGGCCTGCCACCGGCTGCTGGCCGAAGAATCCATGGTGGCCGTGTTGCCGCCCAGCCACCCGCTGGCCAGCCGCAAACGCCTGTCGCTGGCCACCCTGGCCGAGCTGCCGCTGGTGGATTTCCAGTACGGCAGCGGCGCCCGCCGGCAGACCGACGAAGCCTTCGCCGCCGCCGGGCTACCGCATCGGGTGCCGTTCGAAATCAACCACATGTCGCTCATCGAGCGCTTCGTCCAGCAGGGGCTGGCGGTGGGCATCGTGCCGGTGGCCATCGCGGCCGGCTTCACCGGCGTGGCCTGCGTGGCCATCCAGGATGCGCCCGTGCGGCGCGTGCATGCGGTGTGGTCGCGGTTGCCCACGCCGGCGGCGCGGGCCTTCATGCAGGAACTGCTGCAGCACGTGGCCCCGCAGGCGGAGCCACGCGCCAGCGTGGGGCTCAGGCGCCGCGCACGCGCAGGGTGAGACCCTTCAGGAAGTTGCGCAGCAGCTGGTCGCCGCAGGCGCGGTAGTTCTTGTGGTCCGGCTGGCGGAACAGCGCCGACAGTTCCGGCTTGGACACCGGGAAACCGGCCTGCTGGAAAATATCGTGCATGTCCACGTCCTTCAGCTGGAAGGCCACGCGCAGCTTCTTCAGCACCAGGTTGTTGGTGATGCGCTTTTCCACCGGGCGCAGCGGCTGACTCTCGTCGCGGCCACGGAAGTGCACGATCAACCCGTCCAGGAAGTGCGCCAGGGTGCGATCGTCGCAGGCCACGAAGCCCTCTTCGTCTTCCTTGCGCAGCCAACCGGCCACATCGGCCTTGTCGATCACGAAGGCCGGATCGGCCAGGGCACAGGTGTCGGCGATCATGCCGTCGCTGAGGTCGAGCATGTAGCGGATGCTGCGCAGTACATCGTTGTTGATCATGTGACGTCCAATACCGCCGGCGCGGCTGCGCGGCTGGCCGCCATTTTACCCCCTGCCGGCCTCAGCATCCGGCGCGACCGGCTGCGCTGTCATCTGGCTGCCATGAAAGTGCAGCACAGTGCCGCCATCGAGCATCAACAGGCAGTGGAGCAGGCAATGCGCAGGTGGCAGGTTCTGGCGGGTGTGGGCATGGTCTGGCTGGCCGCAACGGCCGCCGCCCAGGCCCCGTATGTGGCAATCGAACAGCGCGTGGACCCGCAGGAACTGGCGCGGGTAGGGCTCAGCCCGGCCCAGCTGCAGACCCTGAACCGCCTGCTGCGCGAGGCCGATGCCCGCAGACCGGCTCCGCCGGTGGCCGCCGCCCCGGTGGCCCCCGGCGCGCCTACCCCGGCGCCCATGTTCCCGGGCCTGGACGACGGCCCCATCAACGCCACGGTCACCGGCCAGGTGGACGGCTGGGCCCCGGGCACCGTGTTCACCCTCGACAACGGCCAGCAGTGGCAGGTGCTCAAGGGCGAAATGAAGCTCAAAACCAGCCGCAGCAACCCGGCCATCGTCGTCGTACCGGGCATCGCCGGCCGCTGGTTCCTGCAGGTAGACGAAGACCTGCCCAAGGCCCGCGTCTTCCGCATCCGCTGATCGCGGATCGCGCGCCGGCCGCGTAAACGACGCCCACCCACGTAGAGCCGGGCTCTGCCCGGCTGCTCCAGATTTCGGTCAGCCGGGCAGAGCCCGGCTCTACGCGATCCCGCCCCGCGCGCTACGTCGCCATCCCCCCGGCACACACCCCCCGCATCGGTGCGAAAATACCCGTGATTCCCACGGAGTACCCCGATGACCCGTACCGCTCTGATTACTGGCGCCACCTCCGGCTTTGGCGCTGCCGCCGTCCATCGTTTCGCCCAGGCCGGCTGGCGCGTCATCGCCACCGGCCGCCGTGCTGAACGGCTGCAGCCGCTGGTCGACGCCTACGGTCCCGAGCGCGTACATGCGGCCGTCTTCGACGTGCGCGACAGCGCCGCCATGGAGGCCGCGCTGGCCTCCCTGCCGGCCGACTTCGCCGCCATCGACCTGTTGGTCAACAACGCCGGCCTCGCCCAGGGCACCGCCCCGGCGCAGAGCGCCTCGCTGGACGACTGGCGCACCATGATCGACACCAACGTCACCGCGCTGGTCACCCTCACCCACCGCCTGCTGCCGCAGCTGGTGGAGCGCAAGGGCGCCATCATCAACATCAGCTCGGTGGCCGGCGTGTACCCGTACCCGGGCGGCAACGCCTACGGCGGCACCAAAGCCTTCGTCAGCCAGTTCTCGCTCGGGCTGCGCGCGGACCTGCACGGCACCGGCGTGCGCGTCACCACCATCGAGCCGGGCATGGCCGAAACCGAGTTCACCCTGGTGCGCACCCACGGCAACCAGGCCGCCTCGGACACCCTCTACACCGGTGCCAACCCGATGACTGCCGACGACATCGCCGAGCAGATCTTCTGGGTGGCCAACCTCCCGGCGCACCTCAACATCAACCGCCTGGAACTGATGCCGGTAAGCCAGTCGTTCGCCGGTTTCCAGGTCGCGCGCGACTGATCCAAGGGCATCGCGGGCCGGTCGTGCCGGCCGCTGGCCGGCACTTCGCCACGCGAACAAACCGGTAGAGCCGACCGTTGGTCGGCTGCTCTTCGCGCATACCCACCGCTGACGGCAGCCGACCAACGGTCGGCTCTACCTCAGGCGGCTGTCCACACCGCCAACTCATACCCATCCGGATCGCGGAAATGACACCGCCGCCCACCCGGAAACTCGAACGTCGCCCGGCAGACCTCCGCCCCGGCGGCTTCCACCCGCCGCTGCGTGGCCGCCAGGTCATCGGCATACACAATCACCAACGGCCCACCGGGCCGCACCGGCTCACCCGTGGTGAACCCGCCGCGCAACCGGCCATCGTCGAACTCGGTGTACCCCGGGCCGTAATCGGTGAACGACCACCCAAACACGCTGCCGTAGAACGCCTTGCTGCGCGTAATGTCGGCCACGTTGAATTCAATGTTGTCGATCCGGCGATCGTTGCCGTGTGCGGTGCTCATGGGGGCATCTCGTTGAAAGGAGCCCCAGCATCGCCATCCCGGCCGCGCCGGTCTTGAACAAAACGGCCAGTCAGCTACGCCACTGTGCGCACAACTGCGCCGCCCCGATCCCCGCCAACGCCCGTACCTCGCGGCTCAGGTGTGACTGGTCGGCATAGCCCACATCCGCCGCCAACCCCGCCAGCCCATCCCCCGGGCGCGCACGTGCCAGCGCCAGGAAGCGCTGCAGCCGCAGAATCCGCTCCAGCATCTTCGGCCCATAGCCGAACTGCTCGTGGCACACCCGGCGCAGGCTGCGCGTGCTCACCTGCAGCGCTGAACTGATCGCGGCCAGATCGTGGCCACCGGCCCGCACCTGCCCGAACACCCGCGCCGCCACCGCGTGGCGCCCCCCGGTAGACCGGGGCAGCTCAGCCAGCGCCTGCGCAAACAACCGCTGCCGCGCATCGCCATCGCCCACATCATTCAAGCGCGCCGCCATCTGCCGCGCCTGCGGCCCCAGCACCGCATCCAGCTCCACTGCCGTGCCCACCATCTCGCCCAGCGGCATCCCCAACCACGCCCGCGCCGCGCCCGGCTGGAACCGCGCGCCCAACACCTGCGCACCGGGCATCAACTGCGGGTGCGCAGCCACCACATCCGGCCCCACCACATACAGCCGCCCATCGCGCCACAGGATGTCCACGCAGCCATCGGGCAGCACCGCCACCTCACCGCTGTGCCCCAGCGGCAGATCGCTGCGCCACAGCTGCCCGAAGCAGCCTCGCAGCGCAGCCGGCGGCGTCCATTCGCGATAGCGACCGCTGGCACCGGCAACGCCGGGAAGCTCAGCAGGATCGGGGCAGGAAGACATGCGCGGACGATAGCGCACTGCCAGGTGGTCGCCAGCGAGGGGGGCTGCCTGAAACAAGAACGCCGACCCAAGGGTCGGCGTCCAAGTTGCATCTGGAGCAACAGCCCCCTTGGAGTGCAAGGGGGCGCGCCGGCAGGCGCGGGGATGTGGAGGTACCAGCAGGGGCCCGAGGTTTCGCGTAGCGCAACCTTGGGGTAGTCGCGCGGCGCGCGGCTACTGCGCCTTGATCGCCATAGCCTGAAGCCCCGTCCCATCCAGCTTCTGCTTGGCCTCCGCCAGCTCCCCGGCGCTGCCATACGGCCCCATGCGCACGCGGTATACCGTCTTGCCGTTGATCTGCGCCGATTCCACCCGCGCCGCCAGACCAATCATCGCCAGCTTGGCCTTGGTCGCCTCAGCATCGCCAGACGCGCCAAACGCACCGGCCTGC
Organism: Stenotrophomonas sp. 10N36; assembly: GCF_056395005.1. NCBI lineage: Bacteria > Pseudomonadati > Pseudomonadota > Gammaproteobacteria > Lysobacterales > Lysobacteraceae > Stenotrophomonas > Stenotrophomonas sp. 10N36. Next base: position 164,217 of record NZ_JBFTIS010000008.1, read on the forward strand.
AGGATGTAACGCACGTTGCTGGCCGCAGGCGCAGGCGCAGCGGCCGCTGCAGCAGGCGTCGCTGCCGCAGTAGCCGCCGGCTTCGGTGCAACCGGGGTAGCGGCCGCCGTCTGCGCCGGCGTTGCCGCCGCAGCCGTGGTCGCCGCCGGGCGCTCCGCCACCGGGGCGGGCAGCGGGGCGGTGCTCACCGGTGCCGCCGACGTGGTTGCCGCGGTGCTGGTCRGTGCCGGTGCCGGCGGCAACGGACGGCCTTCCAACGCCGCCTGCGCGCGCTGCGCCTCGGCCTTGGCACGGCGCTGGTCTTCCGCACGCGCGCTGGCCGCCAGCTCCGCATCGGACATCTCCACTTCCTTGCCGGGCAGCAAGGTATAGAAGTCGTACTGCGTAGCCGCCGGCTTGGCCGGTTCGGCAGGCTTGGCCGCCGCACCCGGCTTGGGCAGTTCAGCGCCCACGTCGGTATCGGCGTCGCTCACCGGGGCCGGCTGGGCGTTCGGGTTCGGCTGCGGGCCTACCCGCAGGAAGCCGTCACCGTCACTCTTGAACAGGTTGGGTGCTGCCAAAAACACTACGGCCGCAATCGCCACACCGGCCACCAGCCACACCCATCCCGGCGTGCCCTGGTTGCTGTTGCGTCGTGCCTGGCTCTTGCCGCGTCGTGCTGCCATTTACTGCTTCTCCACTGCTTACATTTTTTCCGGGGCGGAAACGCCCAGGACGCTCAGACCATTGGCCAGCACCTGGCGCGCCGCGCAGGCCAGCGTGAGCTTGGCGTTGCGTTCGGCGTCGTCAGCCACCAGTACCTGCGTGCCGTGATACCACGTGTGGAAGGCGTGCGCCAATTCACGCAGGTACTGCGCGATCAGGTGCGGTTCCAGCGCGATACCGGCCGCTTCCACCACTTCCGGGAAGCGCGACATTTCAATCATCAGCCACAGCGAGGCATCGTCGTTCAGCGACGCCACACCCGCCAGGCCTTCGCCCGGCGTGTAGCTCAGGCCCTTCTCCTGGGCCTGGCGCAGCAGGCTGCACACCCGGGCGTGCGCATATTGCACGTAGAACACCGGGTTGTCGTTGCTCTGCGCGCGGGCCAGGTCGATATCGAAGGTCAGCTGCGAATCGGGCTTGCGCGCAATCAGGAACCAACGGACTGCGTCACGGCCGGTTTCTTCGATCAGGTCGCGCAGGGTCAGGTAGCCACCGGCGCGCTTGCCCAGCTTCACTTCCTCGCCGCCGCGCATCACCGTCACCATCTGGTGCAGCACGTATTCCGGCCAGCCCTTGGGAATGCCCACGTCCAGCGCCTGCAGGCCGGCGCGCACGCGCGCCAGCGAGCCGTGGTGGTCTGCGCCCAGCTCGGTGATGGCGCGTTCATAGCCGCGCTGCCACTTGCTCAGGTGGTAGGCCACGTCCGGCAGGAAGTAGGTGTAGGTGCCGTCGGACTTGCGCATCACGCGGTCCTTGTCGTCACCGAAGTCGGTCGAGCGCAGCCACAGCGCGCCGCCGTCCTCATAGGTGTGGCCGGCCGCCTTCAGCTGGGCGACGGTCTCTTCCACCTTGCCGTCCTTGTATAGCGAGCTTTCCAGGAAGTAGATGTCGAAATCCACCCCGAACGCGGCCAGGTCCTGGTTCTGCTCGTTGCGCAGGTAGGCCACCGCGAAGCGGCGGATGCCATCCAGGTTGTCCGGGTCGCGCTCGCCCACCACCGAGTGGCCTTCCAGTTCCACCGTGGCACCAGCCAGGTAGGCGTTGGCCACGTCCTGGATGTAATCGCCGCGGTAGCCCGCTTCCGGCCAGCCGGCGTCATCGGGCTTGAGGCCCTTGGCGCGCGCCTGGGTGGACAGGGCCAGGTTTTCGATCTGCACGCCGGCGTCGTTGTAGTAGAACTCGCGCTTGGCGTTCCAGCCGTTCACATCCAGCAGGCGCGCCAGGCAGTCGCCGATGGCGGCGGCGCGGCCATGGCCCACGTGCAGCGGGCCGGTCGGGTTGGCCGACACATACTCCACGCCCACGGTCCGGCCGTTGCCGCTCAGGTTGCGGCCGTAATCGGCGCCTTCCTTGAGCACGCTGGCCGCTTCGCGCTGGTAGGCGCTGGGGGCGAGGTGGAAATTGATGAAGCCCGGGCCGGCGATCTCAACGCGCAGCACATCGGCGCTCTTGGGCAGCGCATCCAGCAGTGCCTGGGCCAGGGCGCGCGGGTTGCTGCGCGCCGGCTTGGCCAGCAGCATCGCGGCATTGGTGGCGAAATCGCCGTGCTCACGGGTCTTCGGGCGTTCGACCACGAATTCCGGGGTCAGGGTATCGGCCGGCAGAGTGCCGTTGGCGCGCAAGGCTTCGATGCCTTGGCTGATCAGGGCGCGGAGGAGATTTTTCACAAGGCCTGCTTTGGGACTGGAGCGGCGGAATCGGCAATTTTAGCCTAGATGGCGGGCCGATCCATTGAACGGGATTGGGGCAGGGGGACTTGAGGGGCCTTGGGGCCGCTTTCGGGGCTCCGGACCGGGGTATTTGGGCTGACTGGGACGTTCAGCCCCGAAAGGAGAGGGTGGGTTCGAGCCAGCCTCGTTCAGCCATGGAGACGGGGGTGCCTTCGCCTACTACTACGTGGTCCAGGAGGCGGATGCCGACAAGGTCCAGCGCTTTCTGGAGGTGCTGGGTGATCTCGCGATCCGCGCGGGAGGGCTCTGCGCTGCCGGAGGGGTGGTTGTGGCTGACGATGACCGCTGCGGCGTTATGCAATAACGCCCGGCGAACCACCTCCCGCGGGTACACGGCGGCCGCGTCAATGGTGCCGGTGAACAGCTCCTCATAGCCCAGTGTCCGGTTGCGGGTGTCCAAAAACAGCGCTGCAAACACTTCCTGAGGGCGGGAGCGCAGCTGCTGCTTGAAATACCGTGCCGCCGCACAGGGGTCGCGCATGCTCTCGCCACGATCCAATTGCGCGCGTAGATATCGGTTGGCAAGTTCCAGTGCCGCAACCAGCTTGCATGCCCGTGCCGGGCCCAGGCCAGGCAAATCCATGAGCCTTGCAGCGTCCATGTCCAACAGCTTCCGCAAGGGACCATGAACTTTCAACAGTTCGCGCGCGCAGTCCAGTACGTGGCGACCTTTTGGGCCGGTTCCCATGAACAGCACAAGCAGATCGACGTCCGACAACGCCCTTGGGCCCTGTGCGAGGAGTCGTTCGCGAGGGCGCTCATTCTTTGGCCACTCTTTGATTTCCATGCGGGAAAGTGTCGGCTGGCACACCCGCTGCCGCTACTGGGGCAACTCTCATGTTGGGGTAGGACCACAAAGTGAGCTGCTGTCGGGAAATCCGCAAAAATCGGGAGGCCATTGCCCGGCCTGGGGGATGGGTTGGGCATGTGACTGCCAGGAAAAGAAATCTTTACCAACCATGGCGCTTTCTAAAGCGTTCTTTCTTAACGTCGTGCCGATCCAGGAAATCACTTGATCACAGGCGTTGAAGGCTCAAGTACAACGATCCGGCGGACCCCGTTCGAACGCTGTGCGCGGGGGGGCGGGTTAATCGTTTGAAGCCAGTTGATCGCGTATAGACGTTTCCTGCTCCATGGTGGTGTCATCGGCCGCAGCAACGCACAAAGACGCCTCGCGGCATTGTGCGAGGTTCAAGGAGAAGATGTGCTGCAGCCGTCCGGAAGCAAGATGCGCGCAGGCCTCCGCGATGTCACCATCGTCCAGGCCGCGCAGGTCCAGCCACGTCTGCTTTTTCAGACCGACTTCGGGACAAATCACGCCGAGATGAAAGCCTGGGTATGGATCACCGTGATAACAGGGTGGGATCTCTGGCCGGCCATGTCGGCGACTCGTCAGAAGACGCCAGACCAAGTCGCCGCTTCGCCTGCCATGTGCCAACACCAGCACATACTTTGGATGCAACTGCCCGCTCGCGGAGTCGGCGTAGAAAGCATTGGCAAGAAGAATGCACCCGGGCGAGAGCCTGGGATCGTGGGTCATGCCTCAGTGCGTCCGCGCAGCGGCAAGGCCTTCATACAAGGCAGCCGATGCCAACACCGCATCGCGATCCGGCGCATCGGCAGAAATCGCAAGACGGTAATCAATCACCTGATCATTGCCTTCACCTTCCCGCCACGTTTTGCACCAAGCACCATTCTCAGCATGCGTCACATCGATCATGCCCTCAGAAAGCGTGTCGCGATACTCCGACGCAATACTCTCCATGAGCCGCATTTCCCGCTTGCTGAAATGCCGGGCGTCGAACGGCTGCAGTGGAACAACCCTATCGCGCCAGTAGTTGATGATCTGCTCCGGAACAATCTTGATCGCGCTGCGCAGCGCGTCATCGGGTTGATCCCACTGCTGCACCAGCTCGGCCGGAACCGGTCCCATCCGCCATGCGCGGTACTCCATACCGGTAACGCTGCGACCGGTCTGCCGGAAATGTTCAAAGTCCAGCAGGAAAAGCAGTTTGAACAGTTTGATTTTGCCAAGCGCCTGAGTGTGATGCGCGAAGTAAAGAATAGTCTGTACGAACTTTTCTTCCGTATGACTTTTCAGCACGAACCTTCTCCCAAAACGCTTCATCCAGACGATTCTACGCGCGGGCACCTGAATTCGCTATATCACATTATGAACTGCGATGCACGCATTGAAAGGCGTGGCGAATCACTACGGGGGACGCAGGCAATCGGTCCATCACCTCTTGGAGCGCCTCCCCTCATGACCAAAAACACCCCCCTCATGCCCCTGAGGCATGAGCCGCCCGCACCCCATCAGGTAAGCTAATCGCCTCAGTTCGACAGGAAATTCGCAGGTGGCTGACTCCCCCCAGGCTTCTCCGGCGTCCGCGCGCCCGCTGCAAGGCCAGAAGCTGTTGTTGTGCGTAGGGGGCGGCATCGCCGCCTACAAGTCGCTGGAACTGGTGCGTCGCCTTCGCGATGCCGGGGCCCAGGTGCAGGTCGCCATGACCGCCGGGGCCCAGCAGTTCGTCACCCCGCTGAGCTTCCAGGCCCTGTCCGGCCAGCCCACCCGCACCACCCTGTGGGACAGCGCCGCCGAGCAGGCCATGGGCCACATTGAGCTGGCGCGCTGGGCCGACCGCATCGTGGTGGCCCCGGCCACCGCCGATCTGCTGGCCCGGCTGGCCCACGGCAACGCCGATGACCTGGTCACCACGCTGTGCCTGGCCACCACCGCGCCGCTCACCGTGTGCCCGGCCATGAACCACCGCATGTGGCAGCACCCGGCCACGCAGGCCAACATCACCCTGCTGCGCCAGCGCGGCGCGCAGGTGATCGGGCCGGAAGACGGCCCGCTGGCCGAAGGCGAATCCGGCCCGGGCCGGCTTACCGAACCCAATGCGATTGTTGCGGCATTGGCCGCGCTGCAGGCGCCGGCCGGTGCCGACGCCGCGCCCGCGCAGCAGCTCAAGGGCCTGCGCGTGGTCATCAGCGCCGGCCCCACCTATGAAGACCTGGACCCGGTGCGCTACGTGGGCAACCGCAGCAGCGGCAAGATGGGCTACGCGCTGGCMGCGGCCGCCGTGCGCCAGGGCGCGCAGGTGGTGCTGGTGAGTGGTCCGGTGCAGCTGCCCACCCCGGCCGGGGTGCAGCGGGTGGATGTGCGCTCGGCCGCGCAGATGCGCGAGGCGGTGCTGGGCGCGCTGCCAGCCGACATCTATATAGGGGCGGCGGCGGTGTCCGATTACACCCCGCGCCAGGTGGCCCCGCAGAAATTAAAGAAGACCGCCGGCACCCAGACCCTCACGCTGGAGCTGGTGCGCACGCCGGACATCCTCGCCGAGGTGGCCGCGCAGACCAACGCGCTGAAGCTGGTGGTCGGCTTTGCGGCCGAAACCCACGATGTGGAGAAGTACGCGCGCGGCAAGCTGGTGGACAAGCGCCTGGACCTGGTGATTGCCAACCAGGTGGGCATTGCCACCGGCGGTTTTGAAAGCGATGAAAACGCGGCCACGGCCTACTGGCAGGGCGGCGAACAGGTGTTCCCCGGTACCTCCAAGGCACTGCTGGCCGAACAACTGTTGTCCCTGATTGCCCAGAGGTTGCACGCATGAGCGTTGATTCCACCCTTCAGCCGTTGCAGGTAAAGCTGCTCGATCCGCGCTTCGGCGATACCTGGCCGCTGCCGGCCTACGCCACCGAGCACAGCGCCGGGCTGGACCTGCGCGCGGCGCTGGAAACCGAACTCACCCTGCAGCCGGGCGATACGGCGCTGATTCCCAGCGGTATCGCCATCCATATCGCCGACCCGAACCTGGCCGCCGTGGTGCTGCCGCGCTCGGGCCTGGGCCATCGCCACGGCATCGTGCTGGGCAACGGCACCGGGCTGATCGACGCCGATTACCAGGGCCCGCTGCTGATCAGCGCCTGGAACCGCGGCCGCGAGCCCTTCACGCTGCAGCCGGGCGACCGCATCGCGCAGCTGGTTGTGCTGCCCATCGCACGCGTAAGCCTGCAGGTAGTGGATACTTTCACCGACAGCGCCAGGGGAACGGGTGGATTCGGCCATACCGGGGTGCGCTGACCAGGGGGAAGTTCCATGAGCAAGGCGAAGGCGGAAGGGCAACCGAAGCTGGCAAGCAAGCGCACCGGGCCACTGGTAGTGGTCGCGCTGGTGCTGCTGGCCGCATGGTTTGGCTGGAGCGCGGTGCGGCAGTGGCAGCAGGCCTCGGTGGGCACGGAGCTGGAACAGTCGCGTGACCAGATCGTGGGCGGGGTGCAGACGGCCCTGAGCGGCCAGCTGGATCAACTGCGCAAGCTGGTAAAGAGCGAGCGTGTGGCAACGGCGCTGCGCAACGGCGATGGCCAAGCCACGGCCGTGGCCATCCGCGAGGGCTGGCCGGGCACCGAAGAGGTGCAGGTTGTCCCCGCCAGCCTGGACGCGGCCTACGCCGACCCGAAGGCCTTCGGTTACTCGCGTCTGGCGCTGCTGGAAGCGGCCAACGCCCAGAACGAGGTGGTGGCGCGCGTGGTGCGCGATGCCGGCGGCCAGCGCCTTGGCCTGGCGGTGCCGGTGGTACTCGGCGCGCAGGGGCCGGCGCTGGTGTACGTGCGCCAGCCGCTGCTGCGGCTGACCGCCACCTTTGATCAGGTGCGCGTGCCGGGCGCGGGCTACGTGGCCCTGCGCCAGGGCGGCCACAACGTCATTGAACAGGGCAACGCGGGCCTGGCCGAAGGTGCCGAGGCGCTGGCGCGCCCGATCGGCAAGAGCGGGCTGCGTCTGGCCGCGGCCGTGCCGGATATTGAACCGGGCCCGCTGGGCCTGGGTGCCATTCCCAGCGCGGTGGTGGCGGTGCTGCTGCTGGCCATCGCCGGCATGCTGCAGTTCGGCAAGGGCAAGGTGCCGATGCCGCGCCGTCGCGCGTCGAAAGACGCCACCGAAGAAGACGGCCCCACGCTGCGCGAAAGCCTGGAACAGGTGCCGCTGGCGGTGGTGCCGGCCGTGGCCGAAGGCGGTCCGCCGCCGGTGCCGGGCGTGGCGGGGCAGGACGTGCCGGCCGGTATCTTCCGCGCCTACGACATCCGCGGTGTGGTCGGGCGCGAGCTCACCCCGCAGGTGGCCGCGCTGATCGGTCAGGCCATCGGTTCGGTGCTGCAGGTGCAGGGCCTGCGCGAGATCGTGGTGGGCCGCGATGGCCGCCTGTCCGGCCCGGAACTCAGTGCCGGGCTCATCGAGGGTCTGCGCCGCGCCGGCTGCGATGTCATCGATATCGGGCTGGCGCCTACCCCGGTGGTGTACTTCGCCAGCTACCACCTGCGTGCGGGCAGCTGCGTGGCGGTGACCGGCAGCCACAACCCGCCGGACTACAACGGTTTCAAGATCGTGGTGGGCGGCGAAACGCTGTCGGGCGATGCCATCACCGAACTGTTCCAGCGCATCCGCGACGGCCAGCTGCACGTGGCCGCCGAGCCGGGCAGCCTGAAGCAGCGCGAGGTCAACGCCGATTACATCCAGCGCATCGCCGACGACGTGCAGCTGGACCGCCCGCTCAAGGTGGTGGCCGATGCCGGCAACGGCGTGGCCGGCGAACTGGCCCAGCCGCTGCTGGAAGCCATCGGTGCGGAGGTCATTCCGCTGTACTGCGATGTGGATGGCACCTTCCCCAACCACCACCCGGACCCGRGCGACCCGCACAACCTGGAAGACCTGATCCAGACCGTGAAGCGCTTCGACGCGGACATCGGCCTGGCCTTCGACGGCGACGGCGACCGTTTGGGCGTGGTCACCCGCGAAGGCAAGATCATCTATGCCGACCGCCTGCTGATGCTGTTCGCGGCCGACGTGCTGATGCGCAACCCGGGCGCGCTGGTGATCTACGACGTGAAGTGCAGCGGCAAGCTGTCCGACTACGTGCTGCGCAACGGCGGCAGCCCGCTGATGTGGAAGACCGGGCATTCGCTGATGAAGGCGAAGATGCGCGAAACCGATGCCGAGCTGGCCGGCGAGATGAGCGGGCACTTCTTCTTCAAGGAGCGCTGGTTCGGGTTCGACGATGGCCTGTATGCGGCGGCGCGCTTGCTGGAAATCCTGGCCCAGCGCGAGGAGACGCCGTCGGAGGTGCTGGACGAACTGCCCGACAGCGTGTCCACGCCGGAGCTGAAAGTGCCGGTGGAATCGGGCACTCCGCACGCGCTGGTGTCGCTGTTCGTGTCGGCCGCGCAGGTGGAAGAGTCGCCGTTCGCCGGCGCCCGCCTGGCTACCATCGACGGCCTGCGCGCCGATTTCCCCGATGGCTGGGGGCTGCTGCGCGCATCCAACACCACGCCGGTGCTGGTGCTGCGCTTCGAGGCCGATGATGAAGCGGCGCTGGAACGCATCAAGACGCTGTTCCGCGACCAGCTGCAGCCGTTGTTGCCGGGTGTGGATCTCGGGTTCTGATGGGCGTGGGTACCGACCAACGGTCGGTACCTGCCGTCGCACCATCGGGTGGGCCACGACGGTTGGTCGCGGCGCGCCCGATCGAATGCCGGATCCCGCACGGCATCCCGGTTCGCACACGGACAACGAGATACCGCCGGTAGGGTCGCATCCCAATCGACTGCCGTGAAACGGGCAACGTTCGATGTCGGCATGACCGTAAATCGAAACGCGTTTCTCCGCCGGTGTTCATGCCCCAACCGAACGCGGGGAACGTATCGGCGGTCGATCGGGATGCGACCCTACCGGGGATCCTGATCCGCACGGCATCCAGATTCGCACATCGACAATGCGACATCCGAGGTAGGGTCGCATCCCAATCGACTGCCGTGGAAACGGGCAACGTTCGATGGTGGCATGACCGTAAATCGAAACGCATTTCTCCGCCGGGGTTCATGCCACAACCGAACGCGGGAAACGCGTCGGCGGTCGATCAGGATGCGACCCTACCGGGGAGCCTGATCCGCACGGCATTCCGGTTCGCACATCGACAATGCGGCATCCCTGGTAGGGTCGCATCCCAATCGACTGCCGTGAAACGGGCAACGTTCGATGTCGGCATGACCGTAAATCGAAACGCGTTTCTCCGCCGGTGTTCATGCCACAACCGAACGCGGGGAACGTATCGGCGGTCGATTGGGATGCGACCCTACCAGGTGTTCCGGCACCACGGTGACGGGCATGCAAACCACACCCCACCGCCTCACCCCTTGAACCGCAACCCCACGCCGGGTTCGGTGAAGACGTACCGCGAATCCAGCGCGGAATCGCCCAGCTTGTGCCGCAACTTCCCCACCAGGATCCGCAGGTAATGCGTGTCTTCCTGATGCGTAGGCCCCCAGATCTCCTGCAGGATCTGCGGCTGGGTCACCACGCGCCCGGCGTTGCGCAACAACAACGACAACAACGCGTATTCCTTGCGCGTCAACGCCACCGGCGCGCCATCCAGGTGCACTTCGCGGCGCACCAGGTCGATATGCAGATGCCCGTCATCGAACTGCGGCAACACGCCATCGGCCGACACCGTGCGCGAGCGCAGCAACGCCCGCACCCGCGCCATCAGTTCCTGGGTGCCAAACGGCTTGGTCACGTAGTCGTTGGCGCCGTTGTCCAGCGCCCGCACCTTCTCGGTTTCACCGGCGCGCACGGTCAGCATGATCACCGGCACCTGGCTCCACTGGCGCAGTTCGGCCAGCACCTCGTGGCCTTCCATGTCCGGCAGGCCGATATCCAGGATCACCAGATCCGCGCCTTCGCTGACCAGCGCTTCCAGCCCGGCCTGGCCGGTGGCGGCCTGCACCACGCGGTAGCCCTGCGCGCGCAGGCTGATGTCGAGGAAGCGGCGGATCTGCGCTTCGTCGTCAATCACCAGCACGCGCGCCGGGGGTGCACCTTGGGGCAGGTCAGGGGTCGTCGTGGTCATCGGCAGGGTGGGGTTGCAGCAGGGGCAGCGTAATGCGGATCAGGGTACCGCGTCCGTCGCGCCCTGGCAGTGCCTGCACGCTGCCGCCATGGGCGCCGATCATGCCCTGGCAGATGGTCAGCCCCAGCCCGGTGCCATGCCGGCCGCGGTCGCCACGCTCCACGCTGTAGAACATGTCGAAGATGCGCGCGCGCTCGTCGTCGGGAATGCCGGGGCCGGCGTCCAGCACGTCGATGCGCAGTTCGCCCTCCACCAGCCGCGCCTGCACTTCCACCGCCGCGCCGGGCGGGGAGAACTTGGCCGCGTTTTCCATCACGTTGAACACGGCCTGTTCCACCAGCGCCGGGTGCACCCAGATCGGCGCCAGCGTGGCCGGGATGTCCAGCTTCAACTGCACCTCCGGCTGGTAGCGCTGCAGGCGGCGCGCGGCCGAGCCCACCAGCTCGTCCACGCCGATCCAGTCGCGGTTGATCTGCAACCCTTCGTGGCCCAGCCGGGTCATGTCCAGCAGGTTCTGGATGTAGCGGTCCAGCCGCTCGCCTTCCACCAGGATGGTGTCCAGCAGGGCGCGGCGGTCCTGCGCGTCCATCGCGTCGGCATAGCTGCCCAGGCTGTCGGCCGAGCCGATCATCGCCGCCAGCGGCGAGCGCAGGTCGTGCGACACCGACGACAGCAGCGCCGAGCGCAGGCGCTCGGTCTCGTTGCTCACGTGTGCTTTTTCCAGGTCCGCTACCAGCTGGGTGCGCAGCGCGGCCTGGGCGATGTCATCCACCATCGCCTCGGCCAGCTGCCGCTGCTCGGGGGTAAGGCGCGGCGCGTTGCGGGCGAAGCGCATGCCGGCCACGCCGATGGCGCGGTCGTCGCCGTCCAGCAGCGGCAGGAACCACCACTCCGCGCCGGCCAGGGTGTCGGTGAAGCGGCCGCTGGGCTGGCCGTGGCGGCGTGCCCAGTCGGCGGCGGCCAGGTCGGTGTCGCCCGGCGCGGCACTGCCGCTGGTGCTGGTGTCCTGGCCGATGCGCAGCCACGCCGGTGCGTCCATCGCCTGTTCCAGCGCCTCGCGCCCGGCCTGGGCCACCTCTTCATTGCTGGCCGCGCGGGTCAGCTGCCGGCCCAGTGCCTGGCGCGCGTTGGCATGCCGGTTGGCCGCGCGCAACGCCAGCACCTGCATGCGCAACCGCGACGCCAGCCGCCCGGCCACCAGCGCGGCCGCCAGGAACAGGAACACGGTGATCACGCCCTGCCGTGCGCTGATGGCAAAGGTGAAGCGCGGGGCGATGAAGAAGAAGTTGTAGGCCAGGAAGCACAACGCAGCAGCAATCACCGCCGCACTGGTGCGGCTGCGCGCGGCCACCATCACCACCGCCACGATGAACACCATCGACAGGTCGTACAGCCCTACCCAGCGCTCGGCCACCAATGCCACCAGACAGGCAATTGCCGTGGCGCCCAATGCCAGCAGGGTGTCTTGGCCGGTACTGCGGCTGGGCACGCTCAACCCGGTGCGCCGTGCGCGTGCACGTGCCTGCGGGGTACCGATGATGGTGATCTCGTAGTGCGCGCCACGCTGGATCAACTGCTGGGTGAGCGTGCGGTTGAGCATGCGCGCGACCGGGCGCTCGCGGGTGCGGCCCAATATCAGGGTCGACACGCTGTTGTGCGCGGCATGGTCCAGCAGCGCATCGGCAATGCTGGACCCATGCAGCAGCTCGGCCTCACCGCCCAGGCGGCGGGCGAGGGCGAACGCCGCGTCGATCTCGCGCCGGGTGGCCTCGTCGTTGCGGCGGCCCTGCACGGTCACCACCGTCCACGGCGCATCGCGACGCTCGGCAATGCGCCGGCCCACGCGCACCAGGTACTCGCTCTGGCCCCCGCCATCGATGGCCACCAGCACGCGGCGGCGCAGCGGCAGGTTGCCTTCGCCACGCGCGGCGCGGGTCTCGCGCAGGCTGCTGTCCACGCGGTCGGCCGCTTCCTGCATGGCCAGTTCGCGCAGCGCGGTGAGGTTGGCCGGCGAGAAGAATGCCTGCAATGCCTGCGCGGCCTGCTCGGGCACGTACACCTTGCCCTGCTGCAGGCGCTCGATCAGCTCGCGCGGCGGAATGTCCACCAGCACGATGTCGTGCAGGCGGTCCAGCACCGCATCGGGCACGGTCTCGGTCACGCGCACACCGGTGATGCGCATCACCACATCGTTGAGGCTTTCCAGGTGCTGGATGTTGACCGTGGTCCACACATCGATGCCGGCCTCCAGCAGTTCCATCACGTCCTGCCAGCGCCGCTCGTGGCGGCTGCCGGGCACGTTGCGGTGGGCCAGTTCGTCCACCAGCACCAGCGCCGGGTGGCGCGCCAGCACCGCGTCCAGGTCCATCTCGCCCAGCACGTGCTGTTGGTAGTCGCGTTGCACCAGCGGCACCTGCGGCAGGCCCTCCAGCAGCGCCGAGGTTTCGGCGCGGCCGTGGGTTTCCACCAGCCCCACCACCACGTCCACGCCACGGCGCAGTTGCTCGTGCGCGCGGCTGAGCATGCTGAAGGTCTTGCCCACGCCGGGGGCGGCACCGAGGAACACGGTGAGTTTGCCGCCGGCTTCGCGTTGCAGGCGTTCAACCAGGGCATCGGCCTGGCGGGTGCGGGGGTCGCTCATGGGTGGCGATTGTGCGCCCGGCGGCGCGATCCTGGCATCACGGCGTGGCCTTCCGGTCATCCAACGCCAGGTTCAACGTCATCACGTTCACCCGGGGCTGCCCGAACACGCCCCACTGTGGACCCAGCGTATGCGCCTTCACCAGCGCCGCCACCTGCTCAACCGGCAGCCCACGGCTGCGCGCCACGCGCGCCATCTGCACCTGCGCGGCGGCCGGCGACAGCTCCGGGTCCATGCCGGCGCCGGACTGGGTCACCAGGTCGCCGGGCACCTGCGCCGGCGTTATCCCTTCGCGCGCGGCCACCGCGGCGATGCTGGCCTGCACGCGTTCCTGCAGCGCCGGATTGGTCCGGGCCAGGTTGCTGCCCGCTGCGGCCATCGGGTCGTAGTTGGCCGCCGACGGGCGCGCCTGGAAATAGCCGTCGCCGGTGAACGGCTGGGCGATCAGCTGCGAGCCGCGCACCTGGCCATCGCGGATGAGCAGGCTGCCGTCGGCCTGCGCCGGGAACAGCAGCCGGCTGGCGCCGGTGGCGGCCAACGCGTACGCCAGGCCGAGCAGCAGCAGGCTGACCAGGCCCAGCATCAGCGCCGGGCGCCACGCGCCGTGCTGCTGCAGGGTGGCCGCATCCACGGCGCGCGCACGCGCGGTGCGGGGCAGGGAGGTTGCAAGTGAGCGGTTCATGCGCCGAATACCGAGACAAGGAAGAGGTCGATCAACTTGATGGCCGCGAACGGCAGCAGCACGCCGCCCAGGCCGTACACCAGCATGTTCCGGCGCAGCAGCGCGGTGGCCGTGGCCGGGCGGAAGCGGACGCCGCGCAGTGCCAGCGGAATCAACGCCGGAATCACCAGCGCGTTGAAGATCAGCGCCGCCAGCACCGCATTGCGCGGGCTGGACAAGTGCATCACGTTCAAGGCCGCCATCGCCGGCAGGGTGGAGGCAAACAGCGCCGGCAGAATCGCGAAGTACTTGGACACATCGTTGGCCAGCGAGAAGGTGGTCAGCGCACCGCGCGTGATCAGCTGCTGCTTGCCCACTTCCACCACCGCCAGCAGCTTGGCCGGGTCCGAATCGAGGTCGACCATGTTGCCGGCCTCCTTGGCGGCCTGCGTGCCGGAGTTCATGGCCAGGCCGATGTCGGCCTGGGCCAGCGCGGGGGCGTCGTTGGTGCCGTCGCCCACCATCGCCACCAGCCGCCCACCGGCCTGTTCGGCACGGATGCGGGCCAGTTTGTCTTCCGGGCGCGCCTCGGCGATGTAGTCGTCCACGCCGGCTTCGGCGGCAATGGCCGCAGCGGTGAGCGGGTTGTCGCCGGTGATCATCACCGTGCGGATGCCCATGGCCCGCAGCTGCGCGAACTTCTCGCGCATGCCGTGCTTGACCACGTCCGACAGCTCGATCACGCCCAGCACATGCCGCCCTTCGCAGACCACCAGCGGGGTGGCGCCGTTGCGCGCCACCTGCTCCACGCGGCCCGGCAGTTCGGCCGGCACCGTGCCACCCAGCTCCCGCACATAGGCGGTGATCGCATCGGAGGCCCCCTTGCGGATGCGCCGGCCGCCGTCCAGGTCCACGCCGGACATGCGGGTCTGCGCGGTGAATGCCAGGTAGTCCGCGCGGTCCGGTTCGGCAGTGGTGCAGCCCTGCTCGCGCGCCAGGCGCACGACGGACTTGCCTTCCGGGGTGGGGTCGGCCAGCGACGACAACAGCGCCGCTTCGCGCAGCTGCGTGGCGTCGATCCCGGCCAGCGCATGGAAGTGGGTGGCCTGGCGGTCGCCGTAGGTGATGGTGCCGGTCTTGTCCAGCAGCAGCACGTCCACGTCGCCGGCCACTTCCACTGCCTTGCCGGATTTGGCCAGCACGTTGGCGGCCAGCGCCCGGTTCATGCCGGCAATGCCGATGGCCGGCAGCAGCCCGCCAATGGTGGTGGGAATCAGGCACACCAGCAGCGCGATCAGCAGCAGCGGATCAACCTGCACGCCGACGAACGCACCGATCGCCGGCAGCGTAGCCACCACGATCAGGAAGGTCAGCGTCATCGCCGCCAGCAGCAGGGTCAGCGCGACCTCGTTGGGCGTCTTCTGGCGGTTGGCGCCTTCCACCAGCGCGATCATGCGGTCCAGGAAGCTGTGGCCCGGCTCGGCGGTGATGCGCACGATGATCTGGTCCGACAGCACCTTGGTGCCGCCGATCACACCGCTGCGGTCGGTCCCGGCCTCGCGCAGCACCGGCGCCGATTCACCGGTCACCGCCGCTTCGTTGATGGTGGCCAGGCCCTGCACGATCTCGCCGTCGGCCGGAATCAGTTCGCCGGCACTGACAATCACATGGTCGCCCGGGCGCAGTTCGGCGGCCGGTACCTGGGTTTCGCTGGCCCCCGCATGCGCGGCAGCCAGTCGGCGCGCGCTGAGGTCCTGGCGCGCCCGCCGCAACGAGGCCGCCTGGCCCCGCCCGCGGGCTTCGGCCACGGCCTCGGCGAAGTTGCCGAACAGCACGGTCAGCAGCAGGATCGCGGTGACCGCCAGGCCGAAGCCCAGCGGTGCGTTGCCGCTCAGGGTGACCACCAGGCTGACCACGGTGCCGGCCATCACCACGGCCATCACCGGGCTGTGCAGCAGGTGACGGGGCGACAGTTTGATCACCGCATCGCGCAGGGCGCGGCGCCAGCCGGCCGCGTCGAGCAGGCGCTGGCGGCGGTGGGAAGAAACGTTCAAGGGATAGGTACTCATGGGGTCACATCTCAATGCAGGGTCAGCGACAGGTGGTCGGCCACCGGGCCCAACACCAGCGCCGGCATGAACTGCAATACGGTCAGGACAACGATCAGCGCGATCAGGGTCAGCGCGAAGGTCGGGGTTTCAATCTGCAGCGTGCCGGCCGATTCCGGGGCGCGCCGCTTGGCGGCCAGCTGGGCGGCCACGATCAGCGGAATCACCAGCACCGGGTAGCGGCCCAGCAGCAGCACCAGCGTGCAGCTCAGGTTCCACCACGGGGTGGCATCGCCCAGGCCTTCGAAGCCCGAGCCGTTGTTGGCGAACGCCGACACATACTCATAGAACACCTGGCTGACGCCGTGGAAGCCGGGGTTGGAGGTGCCGGTGATGGACGGAATGGCCAGCGTGATCGCGGTGAAGCCCAGGATGGTGATCGGCTGCAGCAGCACCAGCAGGGCCAGCAGGCGCACCTGCGGGGTTTCCAGCTTGCGGCCGAGCAGTTCCGGGGTACGCCCGGTCATCAGCCCGGCCAGGAACACACCCAGCAGCAGGTACACGATGAACTGCTGCAGGCCGCAGCCAATGCCGCCCCAGATCGCGTTGACCAGCATGTTCACCATCGGCACCGCACCGGCCAGCGGGCTCAGCGAGTCATGCATGCCGTTGACCGAGCCGTTGGACACCTGGGTGGTGATGGCCGCCCACATGCCGGTGCCGTCCGCGCCGAAGCGCACTTCCTTGCCTTCCATCAGCAGCGGGCTGGCCGCGGTGGCCGAGTGACCTTCCAGCCACACCGTGGCCGCCACCGACACGCTGGACATCGCCAGCATGCAACCGAACACCAGCCCGGCCAGGCGCTTGCGCCCGGTGAACGCGCCCAGCATGAAGATCACCGCGATGGGAATCAGCAGAATGCCGATCAGCTCCAGCGCGTTCGACAGCGGGGTGGGGTTTTCCAGCGGCATCGAGCTGTTGGGGCCATACCAGCCACCGCCGTTGGTACCCAGCTGCTTGGCCGCCACCATTGCCGCCACCGGACCCAGCGGCAGTTTCTGCGTGTCCATGCCGGCGGCGGCATCGATCGGCGTGGCCTGCGGACCGGCCGCCAGCGTGGACGGTACGCCCTGGCTGGTCAGCAGCACCGCCCACAGCAGGCACAGCGGCAGCATGAAGCGCACGCACGAACGCACCACGTCGGCGTAGTAGTTGCCCACGTCCACGCGGCGGTCGGCGCTGAGCTGCGCGGCCTGCTGTGCGTCCACGTCTTCCGGACGCGCACCGAACAGGGCGCGCAAGGTGGCCACCACCAGCGCCAGACCCATCATCGGCGTCACCACCTGCAGGCCGGTGATGGCGGTCATCTGCGCGAAGTACGACAGCTGCGCTTGGCCCGAATAGTGCTGCTGATTGGTGTTGGTCAGGAACGACACCATGGTGTGCAGCGCGGTGTCCCAGCGCATGTTGGGGATCTGGTCGGGATTGAACGGCAACCAGGCCTGGGTCATGAAGACGGCCTGCACCAGCACCGCGATCACCACGTTGCTCAACAGGAAGGCGCCCACATAGCCGCGCCACGACATGCCGCGCGCCGGGTTCACGCCCAGCAGCCAGTACAGCGGTTTTTCAACCAGCCCGAACAGCGCATCGCCGCGCATCGGCGCACCGCGCATCACCCGGGCCAGGTACAGCCCAAGCGGAAAGGCCAGCACGATGCTGGCCAGCAGAATCAACAGGATCTCGGTCATGGTCGGCTCCGGTCAGAACGCTTCGGGCCGAAGCACGACATACAGCAGGTAGGCGGCGGCAACCAGCACCAGCACGCCGCACAGCAGGGAAAGCCAGGCAGACATGGCAATGGCCTCAGGCGCAGGAAAGAAGGGCGCCGGTGCAGGGCGCACCGGCGGCAGGGGAAACAGGCAGAAACAGGCTCATGGGACGTCCAGGTGGAACCACTCCACGTCAGGCGCCCATCGTGTTCCCCACCGGCGTAAACGCTCCACGCCGCAACCGGCCCCGCCGCGTAAAAAGTGCATAAAACCTGCGCAGGCATGCCCATCGCGCCACCCGCACACCGCCCCGTAGAGCCGGGCTCTGCCCGGCTGCCCGCAACGCGTCAACTGCCCCGGATCAACGGCAGCGGGGCAGAGCCCCGCTCTACCTTCGGATCTACGGCAGCGGGGCAGAGCCCCGCTCTACGTGGTCGCCGTCCGCCCGCACGCACAAAAAAAGGCGGCCCCAAGGCCGCCTTTCCTTCCCGTTGCACCCGCGCGCTTACCCGCGCGGATCGGTCGCCACGCCCTTCAGCAACCGGTACCGCTGCAGCGTCTCCTCGATCTCCACATCCAGCGCACGGCGCTGCTGCTCGAACGAGTTCTGCATGCGCAGCTGCGCCACCAGTTCGGTGTGCCGCTGGCGAATGCTCGCCGCCTGCTTCTCCACCACCGGCTGCCCGGCCAGTTCGCGATCGCCGGCAGTGCCCAGCAGGCTCACCAGCGCGTCGCGCAGGCTGGCCACGTTGTAGCGCGCGGTCTGCACGTTGTTGTCGATGATGCCCGTGCGCTCCACGAACACCCGGCGCAGGTCATTCTCGTTTTCATACGTGGACAGCATCGCCTGCTCGGTACGCTGCCGGGTCTGCTCGGCGGCCAGGTCGAGCTGGCGCTGGGCGGCGGCCACCGCTGCCTCAGCGCGCTCTTCCTCGGTCAGGGTGCGCTCCACCTCGCCACGGCGCAGGCCGCTGGCGGCGCTGAACTCCTCGCGGGCGTTGTTGATCGCGTCCTGCGGCAGCGTATCGCTGCAGATGCGCTCGGACCCCTTGTTCCAGCAATACAGCTTCTTCGCCTTCGCCTCGCCCTTGCCGCTCTGGGCGTGCACGGGCAACGTGGCAACGGCCAGCAACAGGCCGATGGCGGTGATCGAAACAATCCTGGACATGGTGGTCAGAGCCCCCTGCTCTCAACGCGTAGGACGGGTGCCGTAGCGGGACCGGTAGTCCTCCAGCGGCTGCCGGTACCCCACAAGTTCCGGATTTCCGGAGGCAAAATCAAGCAGGTCGGCCAGCGTGGCCACCGCCACCACCGGAATACCCGCTTCCTCGGCGACCGACTGGGCGGCCGACCGGCGGTCGGTTTCCGAGGCGATTTCCTGGCGGTCCAGCGCCACCACGATCCCGGCCGGGGTGCCACCGGCGTCCTTGATGATGCCCAGGGCCTCGCGGATGGCGGTGCCGGCGGTGATCACGTCGTCCACGATCAGTACGCGCTTGCCATTCATGTCCGCGCCAATCAGGTTGCCCCCTTCACCGTGGGCCTTGGCTTCCTTGCGGTTGAACGACAGCGGGAGGTCGCGGCCGCGCTGGGCGAACTCGCAGGCGGTCGCGGTGGCCAGCGGGATGCCCTTGTAGGCCGGGCCGAACACCACGTCGAACTTCAGCCCGGTGGCTTCCACCGCATCGGCGTAGCAGGCGGCCAGCTGGACCATGCGCACGCCCGAATCGAAGCGGCCGGCATTGAAGAAATAGGGGCTCAGGCGGCCCGACTTGAGGGTGAACTGGCCGAAACGCAGGGCATCGGCGGTCAGGGCCAGTTGCAGGAAACGGTGGCGATGGTCGCTCATCAGGACTCTATTCAATTCATTTGGACCGCAAATCCTAATGCATGGGCGCCTTTTTCGCCCTCCGGGGCCCCGCGGCGCGGGGTCGCAGCCCGGGCAGGGGCCCCCGGCCGGCACACAGTGCCGCCGCATTCCGGCACGCCGCGGCTAGGTCTTCCCGGTATGCTTTCCCGGTTACCGCTTCAGACCTGGACCCGCATGCGCATCATCAGCTTCAACGCCAACGGCATCCGTTCGGCCGCCACCAAGGGCTTCCTCGACTGGTTCCGCGCCCAGGACGCCGACGTGCTCTGCATCCAGGAGACCAAGGCCCAGGAAGACCAGCTGACCGACCCGATGTTCCGCCCGGACGGCCACCACTGCTTCTACCGCGACGCCATCACCAAGAAGGGCTACAGCGGCGTGGCCATCTACAGCAAGCGTGAGCCCGACCAGGTCATCACCTCGCTGGGCTGGGCCCCGTTCGACGACGAAGGCCGCTACATCGAGGCCCGCTACGGCAACCTCAGCGTGGTCTCCTTCTATATCCCGTCGGGCAGCTCGGGCGACCTGCGCCAGGGCTTCAAGTACGAAGTGATGGAATGGCTGCGCCCGATCCTGGCCGAGTGGCTGGCCAGTGGCCGCGACTACGTCCTGTGCGGCGACTGGAACATCGTGCGCTCGGCGCTGGACATCAAGAACTGGAAGTCCAACCAGAAGAACTCCGGCTGCCTGCCGCCCGAGCGCGACTGGCTCAACGGCCAGTGCGTGGACACCGACCAGGCGCTGGACATCGCCGCCGGCCAGGGCTGGACCGACGCCTACCGCTTGCTGCACCCGCAGGGCGAGGACTACACCTGGTGGAGCAACCGCGGCGCGGCCCGGGCCAACAACGTCGGCTGGCGCATCGACTACCAGTTCGTCAGCCCCGGCCTGCGCGACCGCCTGCGCGCCTGCTCGATCTACCGCGATGAGCGCTTCTCCGACCATGCCCCGTTTACGGTGGACTACGCCCCATGAGTGAAGCGGTCGCCAAGCCGCGCCGGCCCTGGCAACGGGTGCTGGCCAACCTGCGCCAGCGCAGGGTGCTGGCCATGCTGCTGCTGGGCTTCAGTTCCGGCCTGCCGATCTACCTGGTCGGCAACACGCTCGGCTTCTGGATGCGCAAGGAAGGCATCGAGCTCACCACCATCGGCTTCCTGTCGTGGGTGGGCCTGGCCTATTCGATGAAGTTCCTGTGGGCGCCGCTGGTGGACAAGGTCAACGCGCCGCTGCTGGGGCGTTTCGGCCGCCGCCGTGGCTGGATGCTGCTGTCCCAGCTGGTGGTGGCAGTGGCGCTGGTGGGGATGGCGCTGGTCCAGCCCAAGGGCGGCCATTTCGTCTTTCTTGGCATCGCCTGGGAACACCTGGTGGTGTTCGGGGTCATGGCCACCGTGGTGGCGTTTGCCTCTGCAACCCAGGACATCGTCATCGATGCCTGGCGCATCGAGATCGCCGAGAACAGTGAACAGCTCGGGCTGCTGACCTCCTCGGCTGCGCTGGGCTATCGCACCGCGCTGCTGGTCACCGATGCGCTGATCCTGCTGATCGCCGCCCGGGTGGGCTGGCAGATCTCCTATGAAATCATGGCCGGGCTGATGGCGCTGGGCGTGGTGGCCGTGGTGATGGCCAAAGAGCCGGCGCGCGCGCAGCTGGCGGTGCAGGCCCAGGCAGCCGCGCTGTGGACGCCGCGCGGCCTGTTCGACGCACTGGTGGGCCCGTTCGTGGCCTTCCTGCGCGAACACCGCAGTGGCGCGATCCTGATCCTGCTGGCCATCAGCATCTACCGCATGGCCGATTTCATCATGGGCCCGATGGCCAACCCGTTCTACGTGGACCTCGGGCTGGCCGAGGAGACCGTGGGCGCGGTGCGCGGCTCGGTCGGGCTGGTGGCTACCTTCATCGGCATTGCCGCTGCCGGCCTGGTGTCGGTGCGCTGGGGCGTGCTCGCCACCTTGCTGGTCGGTGCGGTGCTGGGCCCGGCCTCCAACCTCGCCTTTGCGTGGCTGGCCTATGTCGGTCCGGACCCGACCAGCTTCGCCATCGCCATGGCCATCGACAATATCTCCGGCGGCTTCGCCGGCACGGCGTTGATCGCCTACATGTCCAGCCTGACCAGCATCGGGTACACCGCCACCCAGTACGCCTTGCTGAGTTCGTTCTACGCAATGCCGGGCAAGGCGCTGAAGGGACTTTCCGGCTGGGCGGTACAGTCGCTGGCCCAGGGCCGCACCCTGCTGGAGGGGTATGCGCTGTTCTTCACCGGCACCGCACTGATCGGCATCCCGGTGGTCATCCTGTGTGCGCTGCTGATCCGGCAGCAGCGCAAACGCGCCGCCTCCGTCTGACCCGCCGGTTGCCCGACGCCCCCCGCTGCGCCATGATCGACCCCGTTGTGCCGTGGGGGCGGTGCTTGCCAACGGGGGAGAACAATGGTCGATCTGCTGCTGCGGGATCTGGACCCGCTGTTGAACGAACGCATCCGGCGCGTGGCCGTCGCACGCGGCTGGACCCGCGAATACACCTGTGTGGTGCTGCTGGAGCAGGGCCTGTTCACCAGTGAACTGGAGGTCCGCAGCGGCTTCCAGAGCCCGGAAGTAGACGCCCTGGCCGACGCCATCGCCGCCTTGCAGGCCTTGCCGGACGCCCAGGGCGTGTAGAGCCGGGCTCTGCCCGGCTGCGCCCGCGCCAAGATCCACGATTGCCGGGCAGAGCCCGGCACTACGATCCGTTTCCCGCGATTGCCGGGCAGAACCCGGCACTACGATCCGCCCCCGCGATTGCCGGGCAGAGCCCGGCACTACGATCCGCCCCCCCACGATTGCCGGGCAGAGCCCGGCGCTACGCGCTGTGCCGCCTTACGCTTGGGCGGCTGTCGGCATCCACCGGTAGGGTCGCGCCCCAGCCGACTGCCGACCCCGGATCAACGCTCGATACCGGCATGACCCCGAAACCAGACCGGCGCTCCGGTCACGCCAGATGGATCGCCCCCAGAATCCGCGGCCCACGCGCGCCACTCACGCTCGGCAGGTTCCCCGGCAACCCGTCCAGCGTGCGCTGCGCCAACCACGCAAACCCCATCGCCTCCAGGTAATCCGGGTCCAGCCCGTGCACCGCACTCGACTCGATCACCACCCCCGGCAGCCGCGCCGCCAGCCGCCGCAGCAGCTGCGCGTTGCGCACCCCGCCGCCGCACACCAGCACCCGCCGGGCGCCCGGCAGGTGCGCCAGCAGCGCATCGGCCACGGTCGCGGCGGTCAGCTCCAGCAGCGTGGCCTGCACATCGGCCGCCGCGTGCTGGCCCTCGGCCATCGCCGCCTCCGCCCACGCCAGGTGGAACTGCTCGCGCCCGGTGCTCTTCGGCGGCGGCAGCGCGAACCACGGCTCCTCCAACCATTGCGCCAGCAACGCCTCATCCACCTGCCCACTGGCCGCAAATGCCCCATCGGCATCGAACGGCACCCCCCGATGGCGCTGGCACCACGCATCCATTAGCGCATTGGCCGGGCCGGTATCAAAGCCACGCGGCACGCCATCGCGCGGAATCAGGGTCAGGTTGGCAATGCCGCCCAGGTTGAGGATCGCCCGGTCTTCGTCGGCGGTACCCAACATGGCCAGGTGGAAGGCCGGCATCAGCGGCGCGCCATGTCCCCCGGCGGCCACGTCGCGGCGGCGGAAATCGCCCACGGTGGTGATGCCGGTGGCTTCGGCAATCCGGTTGGCGTCGCCCAACTGCATCGTGAAAGCGGGATCGGCCAGCGGCCGGTGGCGCACGGTCTGCCCGTGCGAGCCGATCGCGCGCACCTGCGCCCGGTCCACGCCGCTGAGGTCCAGCAGGGCATTGGCCGCGGCGGCAAAAGTAATCCCGATCTGCGCATCGATCCGCCCCAGCGTATCCAGCGACTCGACAGCGCCGCCTTCGCCCAGCGCAATCAGCTCGGCCCGCAGCGCCGGGTCCCAGGCATGGGTGTGGCCGAAAACGAACCGGCAGCCGCCCGCCTCGGGAAACTGCACCAGCGCGGCGTCGATGCCATCGGCGCTGGTGCCGGACATCAGGCCCAGGTAGAGCGGGGTATGCGGGTCAACGACAGCGGTCATGGCGGCACAGTCAAAACGGGGTGCGCCCAGCTTCCGCGCAACCCGTTGCCGCCGTCAATGCGCGCGTGTCCGCGCGCTGTACCGGGCGATCAGCCGCGGGTGCGCTTGGCCGGCTTGGCCACGCTGGCGGTCTGCGTCTGGGCCTGGGCGTCGGCCGGGGCGGCCTGCGGCGCCGGGCTGGCATCGGCGTAGATCAGCTTTTCCATGCCCTGGATGCGGGCCAGCGCCGGTGCGGTCTGCGCGCGGAACGCCACCAGCTCGGCACCCTTCAGCGGCTCCGGCGGCGGCATCGTCACCGACAGCGGGTTGCGGTGCTCGCCGTTGACGCGGAATTCGTAGTGCAGGTGCGGGCCGGTCGCCATGCCGGTCGAGCCCACATAGCCGATCACCGTGCCCTGGGCCACGCGCTGCCCGGTCTTGATCGCCCCGAAGCGCGACATGTGCCCGTACAGCGTGGTGTGGCCGCGACCGTGGTCCAGGATCACCACGTTGCCGTAGCCACGCTGGGTGCCGGCGAACTGCACGCGGGCATCGCCGGCGGCCATGATCGGGGTACCGGTGCGGGCGGCGTAGTCCACGCCCTTGTGCATGCGCATCTTGCCCAGCACCGGGTGCTTGCGCGCGCCGAAGCTGGAGCTCAACCGCGCGAACGGGATCGGCATGCGGATGAAGCTCTTCTTCAGCGGCCGGCCGCTCACGTCGAAGTACTCCGACTTGCCGTTGCGATCGAAGCGGAAGCCGCTGTAGGTCTTGCCGCCCGAGGTGAAGGTGGCGGCCAGGATCTTGCTGGTGTCCACCTTCTCGCCTTCGCGCCAGGTCTCATCCAGCACCACGCTGAAGCGGTCGCCCGGCTGCAGGTCCTTGGAGAAGTCGATGTCGTACTTGAAGATCTCGTCGGTCATCGTGGCAATCGCCGACGGCGACAGCCCGGCCTTGCGCGCGGCTGCATACAGCGAACTGGTGATTTCCCCGCTGGCCACGATGCGGCGGGTGGACGACTCGCGCTTGATCACCTTCTCGGCAATCTTGCCGTCGGCCAGCGACAGCTCGACCCGGTTGTCGGCATCGCGGTCGAAGCGGATGGTGCGCAGGTCGCCGGACAGCGGCAGGTCGAAGGCGATCTCCGCGCCGGGGCGCAGCTTGGTCAGCGCCTCACGCGCACCGGGGTGGTCCAGCACCTGGTGCATCACCGTGGCCGGGATGCCGGCCTCGTCGAACAAATTGCTCAGGGTCTGGCCGCGCTGCACCCGCAGCACCTGCCAGCTGTCGCCCGGCACCTGCTTCTGGCGTTCCAGCGACAGCGGCGGCAACGGCAGGGCCAGGGTGGAGTGGCCCACCGAGTAGGGCGATTCAATGGTGTGCGAGAAGCCCGGCACGATCGTGGCCACCAGGGCGCCGATGGTGGCGAACAGGCTGGCGTGCATCCAGTGCCGGCGCGTCCAGCGCTGGTTGAAGGCGGCAGGAAGATGCTGTTTGAGCTTCCGATGCAGGGCGGTGTCGTGGAGGACGTGGAGACGTTCCTTGAAGCGCGTCTTGCGCGCGCGGCCTTGATCGGAATTGAGCATCGTCGGTCTGTTCCTGGCTGGCCCGGGAGCGCGGGCCCAAACGTCGGTAACATAGACAGGTATAAATACCGCGTCAAACCCTTGTGCCTATTGGCTTTTGTGAAGCGCTTGCGGTTAACTACTACTTAACGTCATTCATATAAATAAGGCATTGCCGGGAGCTGTCACGTGTCATCGATTGAAGAAGCCATCGCCCTGATCGGTCGCGGTGCCGACGAAGTTCTCAAGCCCGAGGAGCTTCGCCAGCGCCTGGAAAGCGGCCGCCCGCTGCGGATCAAGGCCGGTTTCGACCCCACCGCGCCGGATTTGCACCTGGGCCACACCGTGCTGCTGAACAAGCTGCGCCAGTTCCAGGACCTCGGCCACCAGGTCATCTTCCTGATCGGCGACTTCACCGGCATGATCGGCGACCCGTCGGGCAAGAACGTCACCCGCAAGCCGCTCAGCAAGGACGACGTGCTGGCCAACGCCCGTACCTATGAGGACCAGGTCTTCAAGGTGCTCGACCGCGACAAGACCGAAGTGCGCTTCAATTCGGAGTGGTTCGGCAAGATGGGCGCGGCCGACATGATCCGCCTGGCCGGCCAGCACACCGTGGCGCGCATGCTTGAGCGCGACGACTTCGCCAAGCGCTATGCCGCCCAGCAGTCCATCGCCCTGCACGAGTTCCTGTACCCGCTGGTGCAGGGCTACGACTCGGTAGCGCTGGAGGCCGACGTTGAACTGGGCGGTACCGACCAGAAGTTCAACCTGCTGATGGGCCGCGGCCTGCAGGAGCACTACGGGCAGAAGCCGCAGATCGTGCTGACCATGCCGCTGCTGGAAGGCCTGGACGGCGTGGCCAAGATGTCCAAGTCGCTCAACAACTATATCGGGATCAGCGAACCGGCCATCGACATCGTCACCAAGACCATGAAGATCGGCGACGACCTGATGTGGCGCTGGATCGAGCTGCTCTCCTTTGATATCAGCCAGGCCGAAGCGCTCAGCCTGCGCCAGCAGGTGGAGGCCGGTGGCCTGAACCCGCGTGAGGTCAAGCTGCGCCTGGCCCGCGAACTGACCACCCGGTTCCATGATGCCGCCGCGGCCGAACAGGCCATCGCCGGTTGGAACATGGCGGTGACCGGGCAGGGCGATGTGACCCTGCTGCCGCTGCAGGAAGTGGTGATCCCGGCCGAAGGCCTGCGGATTGGCGCGCTGCTTACCGCTGCCGGGCTCACCCCGAGCAACTCCGAAGCCTCCCGCAAGCTCAAAGAGCGTGCGGTGAAGGTCGATGGCGAGGTCGTGGAGGACGCCCAGCAGGTGTTCGTACCCGGTTTCGAGGGCCTGGTGCAGGTGGGCAAGCGCAACTTTGCCCGCGTCCTGCTGGTGTCGGCCTAAGCGGCACAAGGGGTTCGGGCGGTTCCGGACCCCTATAGGATGAATGGGAGGGCGGCGGTGTGAAAAAAGTCGTCTTACCCCCTTCACAAACGACCCGGATAGGGACATACTTTCCCTCCCCCGACGCAGGGGTCGCCGCAAGGCGGCAACCGCGGAAGGAACCGGACGCCAACCACTTCGAAAGAAGGTGTTGACGGAAACGAAAAGCCTGACATAATAGGCGGCTCGCAACGACGAAAGCCTCTCGGGGCAAACGACGAAGCGGCATCGGCAACAACGTTTCGCTTCGGTGAAACGGCCTTGAAAAAAGGTGTTGACGAAGCAGATAAGCCGGTCTACAATGGGC